>DASTSF010000466.1:0-9763 GCA_035760825.1 Bacteroidia bacterium | reverse complement strand
CCCGGTTTTGCCGGGAGTTTTTTTATGCCCGGCGGGCGTTGTTCACGGCTTCACGGCTGCTTCCGGAAGCTGCTCGATGGCTTCCATCATTTTTTCCAGGATCATTTCGGAGCTTTCCCCGGGATCGATGTTCATCGGTTCCTTGAAACGCATCTTCAGCGTAACCCCCGTTTTCTTCAGCTTCAGTCCTTTCTTGTCGAAAGCGCGCCTGAAACCGTCGATCACCACGGGAACGATAACAGGATTGTATTTTTTGACGAGGATCGTGATGCCGCGGCGGCCTTTTGCACCGGGTTTGGTCGTGCCCTGCGGAAAATTGATCAGCCAGCCGTCGCTGAGCGCAATGCCGATGTTGGACAGGTCTTCCATCCGCACTTTCCGGTTGATGTCCTGGTTCCCCTCTCTCCACGTGCGCTGGATGGAGATCGATCCTGCATACGCGAAAATGCGCGGCAGGATTCCTTTTTTCATTGTCTCTTCTGCGGCTACGAAGTAGTTGTTGATCTTCGGCCGGAAAAGATACCAGGGCTTCGACGTCGAGTTGTGATAGCCGTTCCTGACCGCGCAGAAAACATGCAGCATGGCGATAACGTCCGCGAAATAGGTCTGGTGATTGGAAATGAACATCACGTTCCGCTCGGGGAGATTAGCCAGTATTTCCGTGCCCGAAATTTCCAGCCTGTTCCTCCGGTTATAGCGTCGCCACGTGAGCCAGCCGATAAGGCTGATGAGTTTACGTTTGAGAAAAAGGAAGTGTCCGAACGGATCCCTGCGGAACATGGTTTTCAAAAGTAAGCATTCATGAGTTAAGCCTCCCGTTTCATTACCTTTACTGCTATGTACGGAAAACGTCCGGCCCCGGTTTTTCTTCTCTTTTTTGCTGCGATCGCTATCGTGTTTTCCGGCTGTTTCGAGATCGTCGAGGACGTGACGATCCACAGCAACGGTTCCGGAACTTTTTTCTATACCGTAAATCTTTCGCAAAGCAAAGTGCGTCTTGACGGCATCATGCAGCTCGACAGCACCGACGGTTACCGCGTTCCCAAAAAAGACGAGATCAACGGCGATATCCTCAAAGCGAAAAGCACGCTGGAAAAATCCCCGGGAATCACGAACGTGGAAACTACCAGCGACTGGACGAACTATATCTTCACCATGAAGTTCGATTTCAGTTCCGTCAACAACCTCAACCTTGCCGTGGAATCTGTTTCGCAGGAGCTGACCACCGATCACAAACGCATCCCGGAAGCTTCCGATAATTTCGCCTTCGCCGGGAAATCATTCGACCGGCAGAGCAATTACGATGCGAAAGTGCAGGGACCCAAGCTCACACCGAAAGACAAGGAAATTTTGAAAGATGCAACCTACACCTGCATCTACCGCTTCGACGATGCGGTGAAATCCTGCTCGAACACTGATTCGAAAATCTCGAAAAGCGGGAAATCGGTCATGCTGAAGCTGAACATGCTGCAGCTGGCGCTCGGGCAGAAGAGCATCGTCAACCGTATTTCGCTCCAGTAAATAACCCCTATGAAAAAGTTCTTTCTTCTTTTCATTTTCCTGTTGCCGGCGATCGTTTTCGCACAGGATAATTCCGGCCATATCCCGGCCGGGTCGAATTACATCGTTACCATCAATCCTTCCGCGCACATCGGGAACGGCGATTTTTCCGCGCTCGGAAAGCTCGAGATGTTCACGCATTCCGGGGAAACGGATGAAAACGGCAACAGCCTTTTTTTCGGTGACGACGACCTCGATGCGGACCGCAAAGCCGCGTTCGACGGCTTCTTCACGACGATCTTCGCGCAGCCTTCCAAAGCAGGGATCGACACCACGAAAAAGTTCTTCATCTTCTTCAATAGTCCCGATTCCGTTCATTACTGGGCGTACGTTCTTCCGCTGAGCAACGCGGATGTATTCGGCGATTTCATGTTGTCAAGCCTTTTTTCTGAAAAACCTGCGGTCGATAAAGGCTCCGGTTTTTCCATGGTGAATGCGGAACGCCTTTCCGTCGGGTGGACCGGTTCCTACGCGATCATCCTCCTCGCGGATTATGATTTTTATATCGATGAGACAGGGAAGAACCCGGTGGAGCAGCAGCACATCAGGGACAGCATCATGCTCGCCAACATGTACGGAATCGGTAATTCGTCAACGGACTCGGTCATCTCCGATTCCCTGCGTGCGCAGCGGACCGCGCGCCTGCAGAAAGAGGAAAAGGAAATGCTTGAAAAGCTGGCGAAGGATACGACGCCGGAAGAGAACGTCGAAGTCAGGTATTCTTACGACAGCTATTACAATCCCGGTGATTATGATGTTCCGGAAGTGGACAAGGATTCGCTCGTGCGCAAGGCTGCGCGCAACGAGATGAAGCGGCTGATCAATCTCCCATACGATCTGTCGGTTTGTTCCGTGGCGAATTTCCGGAATGTGCAGCAGGAAGATTTCGACGCGATGTATTGGTACAACTACGGCGATGTGATGCAGAAACGCTACGAAGAGCAGATGAGCCTGCGCCGCGATTATTATTACTACACCAACATCGGTCCGGATACCAGCAACATTCAGAACATGTGGAAAGGTTCCTACATCGCGAGCATCGTGAAGATCAGCGGGAATGTCGCGACGATGGAGCACCGCGCGTATTTTTCTCCGGCGCTGCAGGCGAATACGAAAGGCATGTACACCGGGCGCGTGAAGCGGAAAATGTTCCGTTACGTGAAAGGCGAGAACATGCTCGGCTTCACCGCCATGTCGGTGGACATGGAAAAGTTCATGAAATTCTACGGATCCGTTTACCGGGAATCGATGAGCAATTCATTCGCCGGGATGTACCAGTCGTATTACCTGATGGTGTGGGACCTGCTGCGTGTTTTTCTCGACGATAAAACGATGTACAATCTTTTCGACGGGAAATTCCTTTTCGCGGTGACGGATCTTAAGCCGTTCACTTCGTCTTACGTCACGTACGAATACGATGAGAATTTCAACCAGCAGGAAGTGCGGAAGGAAAAGACGGAGATACGCCCGGAATTTGTTTTCATCGCCGGCCTCGGGAAAGAGAAAAAAGCAAAACAGATACTCGCCATTCTTGAAAAGGCGAACGCCGTGAAGAAGCAGAACCCGATGTATTACCTCATCAACACGCCCGGCGAATACGACATCAAAATGTATCTCGCCATACGCAACGGGATGCTGATCATCACGAACAATGAAGACCTGATCCAGAATCACCTGAAGCATGGCTACAGCCGGAAGGAACGCGTCAAAGGGAAGATCCGGCGGACAGGACGCCGCAGCCCGATCGTCGGCTGGTGGGATGGAAAAAAATCTTTCGCGCTGATCAAGAAGAACGAAGAAGGCAACCTGTCCGATGACGACTTGAAATCGCTCGATCTTCTCGAGAAAAATATTTCAACGGGGCTCATCATCGGCAGGCGGCCGAAGAACGGCGTACAGCGCATCGACGTGAAAGTGGAGATGAACAGCGACGACGGGAAGAGCGGGCAAACGAATTTTGTGCGTTTCTTCCGCATGATCAACTCACTTTTCCTTATTCATTCGCAAACCGGTTCGCAGTGAGGAAATTCCTGGTCATCGCAGCGTTCAGCATTGTTTTCCTGGCCGGCATCGCCATGCTTGCCTGGTTTTTTTTCATCCGGCGGTCGCTTCCGGAATATGCGTCGTGCATTCCTTCCGATTCGTTCCTCGTCGTTACGCTCAATACGAAGAACCTCGCGGTCGACCAGGCGAAAGGCGGGCATCTTTTTCCCGAATTCGCCATCGACAAAAAACAGCCGGCATTGCTGAAAGAGATCAGGAACGCGGTGGAGCGAAGCGGCGGTTCCGGCATAAAGCTTTCCTCCGACGTGCTCGGTTTTGTTTACCGTGAAAATGAAACCGCTTTCTGGGGCGCGTGCTTCGCGGTCGATGACAGCGCACAGGCCGCGAAATTTGTTCGCCAGAGTCTGCTGCGTGATTTTCCCGTTCACATCATTGACGGCGGACGGAAGAATATGTTCGGCCTCGATTCATCTTCGGCCGTTTTCAGCTGGAACCGGAAAACATTCCTCGTGCTGTATCCTGTTTCCGATAACGATTCTGCGGTGGTTGCTGCGCAATGTGAAAAGCTGCTCGCCCAGGACAAAAAACATTCGCTGCTGTCGAATCCCGGCTTCCGCGAGCATGAATTGTCGTCGTTCGATATCGGTGTATGGATACAGGCGAAACCCTTGCTGGAATTTACCAACGGGGGAAGCCTGTTCACGACGATGCTTTTCGGTGTGGATAATATTTCGCTGCAGGCTGAATTCAATGACGGTGAGATCGACGTGCGGAGAACGGTGAAGCTGAACGAGGACGGGAACAAATCGCCGGTTCGCGGCAATACGATGCTGCTTTCCTGCCGCCCGGAAGAAGTGAAAGGATTCCTGCATACGCCGCTCAACCTCGACGACACCGTGATCAAAGCGGAAATGAAAATGCCGCCGCTGAAATATCTGCCATTTACCGACGAGCAGAACAAAGAACTTTTTCAGCAGCTCGACGGAAACGCATGGATGCTGTTCCATGACACGATCTCTTTTCCGTCCGATTACATCACGTACGAATACGATGAGGATTTCCGCCAGGTGCCCGTTACGAAAACCGTGATGAACAACCAGCGTTCCCTGAGCTATTGCTTCGGGTTGAAGAACGCGGACAACGTTCGCAGCCTCGTCAGGAAATGGATGGCGGAAGACACCGTGAAAATGGAAGGAAATTACTGGCGCATCGGGGGAACGAATCCTGCGCAGCGGCTTTTCGTGACACCCACTGCGCTGGTCATCACCGACTGGCCTTCGTACGATGGCAAGGACAGGCCGGCGCCGGCGGAATGGTACGGAAAGGAAATGTTGATCCCCGCAGGTGAATTTGCTACGGGTCCGGATATGCTGGGCCTTTCGTTCCTCTTTCCGAAAATTGACCGGCTGGAAGGAATACTTTCCGGGTGCATCGGTGACCTGACATTGTCCACGCCGCTGCAGACATCTGCGGGCTCTTCTTCGGAGTTCAGGCTTGTCTTCACGGAACGAAAGATCAATGCCCTCATCCAGGCGGAAGAGATCGTGCTGAAATCGATCGGTGACGGGAACTGATTATTTCCCTTCCGCCAGGGCTTCCAGGTTCTGAACGAATTTTCCGGGTTTGGTGACCAGCTTTGCAAAAAAACGTTCCTCGTTGGCGGTTACGATCTTCTTTGCTTTTGCCAGCACTTTCGCGCCTTCGGGTGTAAGCACGATGGAATTGGCACGTGCGTCCTTCGCATAGGATTTTCGCCCGACGAGCTTTTTCCGTTCCAGCAGGCGAAGCACTTTCGACGTCATCATGACATCCGATCCTGAAGCGACCGCCAGCCTGGATTGCGTGGCGGGAATTCCCGAGGACTGCAATTCTTCCAGTGTTTCGAGCAGCAGGAACTGAACGTGAGTGATGCCGACGGGCTCAAGGGCGGTTTTGAGTTCACGTTGCCAGGCGTTACCGGCCTGCCAGAGCAAAAAGCCGGTTTTACGTAAATTTTTCCTGGATTTCTTTTTTGAAGACATGGTGTAGGGGGATTTACCGGACAAAAATAGCCCTAATAATTTTAATGGCGCAAGACCGGGTCATCCAGGAACGGATCATCCCGAAACGGGTTGTTTTTTGCATCGAAACCAATGCAGACGCCGGCGCGCAACCCCGGATTCCCGACGGGATCACTATTCCCGTAAAGCCACGTCACCGCTACCTGCGGCGCAACGAACAACGGCCAGCTGTAGCCCTGCAACGGCATTTTGAGACGGAACACAATGCTCCCTGAAAGGCATCCTGTCTCGTCGTAAGGATCGCGTTTGTACCAGTAGTCGAAACCGAGTGGATTGACGGAAATGTGGGTAGAGATCTTTCCTTCCGTTACATACATGCCCACACCTTCCGGTACAAGGAACAGCAGGACACCAAGGTAATTGAGGAAAGTGACACCGGAAGCCTGGCCGATCAGGTATGCGCCTGACAGTGCCCCGGCCGGTGCATGCGCGTAAAAACCACGATTGTTCTGCCGGCCGATACACGCTTCGTAATTCAGCGTAAAACGGTCTTTCCACGGAATGTAAAGAACACCGCCTGCAGCGAACTGGCCGTAATAGCCGAACTGGGAATATTCTGTGTATAGCCCGCCTTCAATATTCCCCTGCGCTTCAAGGTTTGAAACGAAGATGAAAAAAGAAAAAAGCGATACGAAAACGGGATTAAAAAGCTTCATTCATTACGGACGTGGAACTGAACTTAATTGTCCCCGGGTTTTTTTCCTTCCCATTTGTCCATGATCACACCTTCCTTGATGGGACGGAACGTGGTTCTCCGGTTTTTCTGGTAAGCGGCTTCGCGCTCGTCTTTCGTCGCCATCTTGTTGATCTCGGCATCGGTGATGAGCGGAACGGTTTCTCCATATCCCTTCGCGACAAGCCGGTCGCGGGAAATACCTTTCGAGATGAGATAATCGACGCAGCTTTGCGCACGGCGCTGGGAAAGATCGAGGTTGTACGAATCGCTTCCGCGCGAATCGGTGTGCGCCGCGATCTCTACGCTGATGTTGTCGTTCAGGATGAGGAACGCGGCAAGATCGTCAAGCACTTTCATCGACTCGGGACGCAGCGTTGCCTTGTCGAAATCGTATTCGATTCCCGGGATGACGATATCGCCCGCAGGAATCTGCGTAAGGAAGAAATCGTGCTCGAACACTTTACTGTCGGTAAGTCCGACCGTGGAAATATTCGTCGCATCGCCGAAGTATTTATTCTTCTGCGCCTTGATGTAAAGCTCCTGCCCGAGCGAAAGATCTGCGTAATAATACCCGGTTGAATCGGTGAATGCGTACGTGTCCGGTGAAACGCCGCGGATATCCTTGAACGTGAGCAGCGCATTGCTGATCGGCTGGTTGGTGGCCGCATCATAAACGTGCCCGTGAATGGAAAAGATCAGCGGCTCGTTTTCGAACTGGTACGCACGGTAGCAGTAGCCGCCGCCGGGTCCGCATGCCTGGCACGGATCACGGTCTGAAGAAAAATAACCCTGCTGCTGCGTGCGGTCGAGAACGAAATAAGCGTCGTCGCGGGAAGAGTTGAACGGCGCGTCGAGATTTTTTGTCTGGCTCCACGTGGAATCTTCTGCGTTGAACGACGACTTCACGATGTCGAATCCGCCGTAGCCGCCCATTCCGTTCGAGCTGTAGAACAATGTGCTCGACGTAAAATGATAGAAGGGCGTGATCTCATCGTCCGGCGTGTTGATGACAGGTCCGAGGTTTTTTGCTGCGGAACAATTTCCGTCATCGTCGATCTGTACCGTCCAGATGTCGAGCCCGCCCTGTCCGCCCGCGCGGTCCGAAACAAAATAAAGCGTCGTTCCGTCGTTCGAAAGAAACGGCATCATGTTCCTGCATCCCGGCTGGTTGACGTTCGCGTCGAGCTTTTTCGGCGCGAGCCATTTATCATCGACGTTCTTGCACATATAGATGGCGCATTCTTTTCCATCGTCGCTCCAGCGCGTGAAGAAAAGATTTGCTTTCCCGAAGGAAACCATCGCCGCACCTTCGTTCATCGGCGTGTTGAGCGGAGTCACGCCGCCCGTTACAGGCTGCGGATTCTGCCAGTGGCCGTTGTTCAGCTGTGCGGTGTAAATGTCCGTGGTGTATGCATCGAGCCCGAGCTTCACGAGATCGGGTGTCGACTGGTTACCGGATTTTGCAGCTGTATAAAGAACTGTCTGCGGATCTCCGTAATACGTTGCAGAAAAAACAGCGGTGCCTGCATTCACCACGCTGTCCATTTTTGTCACGATCACTTCCTTCTTGAAATTCGCCGTATCCATCGCGAACATGCATCCTGCGCTGCAACGCGTGGCTCTCGCGTAGTTCGGGTTCATCACATCAAGCGCTTCCGAATAGAGATCGAACTGCTTCATGGCGGCCTCGTACTTCGCATTGTTCATCAATGCATTTGCATACCAGAACTGCGTATCCGGGAAACGTTTATCGGGCATGAACATCGCCTGCCGGTACCAGAGCTCCGCGTTGTCGTAATCATGGAGCAGGCGGTAACAGTCGGCAACGCGGTGAACCACCCATCGCGTGCGTGCGTCATTTCCTGAAACGAGGTTCGGATTTTTCAGGGTTGTGTCCATCATCGCACCGCTTATGCCAGTGGTGTCGACGAGCTTTTTCGCAGGAACGTATGAACGGCATTCGTAGGGTGTGACGAGATCGCGGTCGTTGCCCGGCGTCATCGTGATGACGTGCTGGTAGCAGGCCAGCGCCAGCTTGTAGTTTTTCTGGTCGAACGCTTTGTCGCCCATGTCCTGCCATTCCCTGCGGCTTTGCGCAGAAAGAAGAACGGGAAGGGAAAAGAGCGAAAAAAGAAGGAGTGCAAAGCGCCTCATAGTCTCGGACAATTAGGTGCGACAACGGGAACTTTTCGTTTGGCGATGTAGATCACGGAAAATTCGATCCCGCCGCGCTCATTGGTAGCAGGACGCAGCGTGGAAACATTTACGTCATAGCTCATGCGGTAGGTGAACGCGCCGTGCTTCACGCCGACTTCCATGATCCCGGCATCTTTTGTCCGGAAGGAAGGACCGACGATGAGGTAATCGGAATTCGGCAGCATGAT
The DNA here is from genome assembly GCA_035760825.1 of Bacteroidia bacterium. Lineage (GTDB taxonomy): Bacteria > Bacteroidota > Bacteroidia > Palsa-965 > Palsa-965. Next base: position 1,079 of record DASTSF010000466.1, on the reverse strand, counting down.
GTTGGCCAGGAGCCCGAGCACCATTTCATGGTCGTTGAGCTGCCACATGTAAAGGAAACGCGGCTGAAGCTGCAGCCGTTCATTGATGCCGATGCGCGCACCGGTGTGGATGATGTAGTGGAGCGGAAGACGGTTGCTCGTGCCGTAAAACGATTCCCTCGGCTGGTTGAGGTGAAAAACAGAAAAGCCGAAGAAAGGATTGATGCGGCTCGCCTCCTTTGCATAATAATACAACGCGCCTGCAGAAATATCGAGCAGGTAATTCCGTTCGGTATCGTAGCTCTCTCCGCTCGGAAGGGAAGCGTCGAATCCGCCGCCGTCCGCCATCGTATATTGGTTATCCCAGGAAAGTCTGCCGAAATCGACGCTCTTCTGCATCACGCCGGCTTCCATCCCGAACGCGACGTGGTGGTTGTTGTTCTTGTCGCACTGGAGATCATACGCGCCGGAAAAATTCAGCTGGAGCACATCGAAATTTCCGAAGCCCGCGCGGTTGTTCATCAGCTGGACGCCCACACCGTAACGTTTGATAGGCATGTCGAACGCGAGCGCTTCCGTCTGGAAAGGTTTCGTCGCAACAGCCGACCACTGGTTCCTGTAATTCGCGTGAATGCGGTAATAACCGTCGAACATTCCCGTCATCGCCGGGTTGAGGTAGATCTTGGCGGCATCGTAGTGCGTCAGGTGAAAATCCTGCGCACGCAGGGAAAATGCGGACGCCGCGAGAAGGGCTGCGGAAAGCGCGTTTCTGAAAAAACTTGTTTTCATGGTTTTCTCGCCTGGGTTATCGTAATAGGGTTACATCACCTGAAAGATCATAGGCATGATCATCCGGCGTTACAGCGTGAACGGTGTAAACATAAACGCCGATGGCCTGCGGAACTCCGTCGCGCGTGCCGTCCCATCCCGGGTATTGTGTCGTGCCGATGTAGATCAGCTCGCCCCAGTTGTTGTAGATCCTCAGCTCGAGCTCCTTGAACGGTCCTCCGCGCACAATGAAATAATCGTTCTGCCCGTCTCCGTTGGGAGAGAATGCCGTCGGTACGACCGGCGGAGAGCTGATGATGTAATCGATAGAC
>DASTSF010000465.1:0-4763 GCA_035760825.1 Bacteroidia bacterium | reverse complement strand
AATTGTGAATAGCCGGGGAAACTTCATCGGCCAGATTTCGATACGCGGGGCTACTCAATCTGACCGGTGAAGAGTTTTTCCCACCAACGAATTGCGCCTTTCCACACGAAAGCCAGGGATCTGCTTTTCCGTTCCGATTTTGATACACGGGGCTCCACGGGGTCAGATTGAGTAGCCTGCGTACCGAAATCTGACCCCGGAAGCGGCTTTTTCCCACTTTTGTAAAATAATTCACCCGCCCGTTCCGACATCCCATACAGATGAAGGAAATGGTTAACACTCCGACATTAATGGCCGCCGAACAAAACCGGTTTCTCGAAGAGACGCTCAAGCGCGAAAGGCGGCGGTTGCTGGAATTCATACGCAGACGCGTTCCCGAAGATGAAGACGCAGAAGACATCCTGCAGGACGTTTTCATAGAGCTAACCGAGAACCTGCGTATGGATAATGTGATCGAGAAAGTGTCGGGGTGGATGTACCGTGTGGCGCGCAACAAGATCGCGGATCTTTTCCGCAGGCGCAGAAGCGAATCGCTGGAAGCCCGTTACGAAAAAACAAACGATGACGGGGAAGAAGGCCTCGGGCTGAACGATCTTCTGCCCGATCCTTCGGCGGGACCGGAAGCGCAGTATGCACGCCGCGTGATCATGAGTGAACTGATGGAAGCACTGGACGAGCTGCCCGAGGAACAACGTTGGGTGTTCTGGGAAAATGAAGTAGAGGGCCGTACGTTCCGTGAACTGGCCGAAGAGGCCGGAGTTTCGCTCAACACTCTTTTATCACGAAAAAGGTACGCCGTTCTTTTTCTCCGCGACAGGCTCAAAGAACTGTACGACGACATGAATGCGTAAGGAGAACCGGAACAGCTGACCTTCAGAAACAGAACTCAAAAAACAAACTGAATACAAAAAACTAAAAACATGAGATGGTTCGGTAGAATAATTTTAGGCGCCCTGGCCTTCTGTGCATTCGCACTCCTGTTCGGCTGGGCTACGATGGCGCTGTGGAACTGGCTTATGCCGTCGCTTTTTCATCTTCCCGTGCTGACCAGCTTCTGGCAGGCGGTCGGACTGATTATCCTCGGCAAGCTGCTCTTCGGTGGATTCGGAAAACACGGCTGCAGGCATTGCGGTCACCGCGGGTGGCGACACCACCGGGGCCACTGGCGCAGGCGCTGGGAGGAAAAAATGGCAAACATGACGCCGGAAGAAAGAGAACGCGTGATGAAAGGCATGCGCCATTGCGACTGGTGGGACCAGAAATGGGACGACAAGAACATGGGAAAAGACACTGCGGATACGCCGCAGCAATAAGCGGAGTTGGGTTGATGTTGATTGAACGTCCCGGGGATTTTTCCGGGGCGTTTTTTTATTCCCGTAATTTCGCACCGCCATGCTCTTTTCCTCGGCCCGCCTTTCCTTCCGCGCATTTTCAGAAACGGATATCGGCGCGTTCGCGCGGCTCAATGCCGATCCGGATGTGATGCGTTATTTCCCTTCGGTGATGACAAAAGAGGAAAGCCGGGCGGCCGCAAAACGTATTACCGGTCATTTTGAAAAATACGGTTACGGCTATTATTCCGTCTTCGAAAAAGCAACGGAAGAATTCATTGGGCTGATCGGTTTTGGCCACCCGCAGTTTGAAAGCTGGTTTACGCCCTGCGTGGAGATCGGCTGGCGGATGAACAAGGCGTTCCATGGAAAAGGTTATGCGACGGAAGGCGCACTGGCTTGTTTCGGTTATGGGAAAAAGAATTTCGCATTGAGCACGGTCTTTTCGTTTACCGCCGTGATCAATAAACCTTCTGAAAATGTCATGAAACGCATCGGGATGGAAAAAGAAGGCGGGTTCGACCACCCGCTGATCGCGGAAAGCTCCCCCTTACGGCGTCACGTGCTGTACAGAATAAACATGTGATTCGTGGCATGTAGTTTGTAAATTTGCCGCTCATACCCTTCCATGAAAAAACTCTTCCTCTTCACCCTTGTGCTGTTCTCCGTTGCGGTAAATGCACAAACCCGCCAGTCGCTGCTCAAATCCGCGCTTGTCAATTCCACCGCAGGCGACACGTTCCTGCTCCGCGACAGCGTGCTCGCGCATATTTATTACGATGCGGAATCGGACTCTATGCTGCTCGCCGGACTGAAATACGACGGGCTCTCGCAGGCGGATGCGGATTACATGCGTGCACAGCTCATGAACTACAGGCCGCACACGTGGACAAAAGATTCCATTACCGGCGCGGTGATCGTCCCCTCTTCCGCTGTTCCCTCAGCTGCGCTCGAACCGAAAAAATCGGCAAAAGCATGGTCGAAATATTTTGAAACGCACAACAAAGGTTATTACGAAGTGAGCGAACCCGTTTTTTCGCGGGATGGGATGTACGCCGTTGTGTACGTTGCCTTCGAATGCGGCGCGAACTGCGGCAACGGGGGCGCAACGCTCTATCATTTCGAGAACGGCGAATGGAAACCGGTGAGCAACCTTTTCTCCTACAACAAGCAGGGAAAATAACTCCGGGTTAACGCAGCGCCCGCGCGAGCTCCGCCCGGTATTTCCCGGGATACACTTTCTCCACTTTTATTTTTTCGCAGGCATTGAATGCAGCGAAACTTTTCACGGCAGCCGCGAACGCGCTCCATGTGTTTTCATTCACAGCCGCCGGGTTTTCCACGTGGAAGGACCGGATGAAAAACGTTTTCAGCGACCGGTCGGCTTTCACATCCATCCGGCCGATGAATTCGTCGCCGCATAAAACGGGCAGGCAGAAATAACCGAATTTCCGCTTGTGTTCCGGCAGATAAAATTCCACCTGGAAATCATAATTGAAAATTTTCTTCAGCCGCTCGCGGCGGATAATGAGATTATCGAAAGGCGAAAACAGGTGCGTTCCTGTCAGCTCCGGGAACGTCGCAATGCCGGCGACAGTTCCAGGTAACACGAAATAATTCTCCTTCACACCTTCCACGGAAATTTCCAGGATCTCCTTTTCACGCAGCAGCTGCTTCAGCTTTTTCAGCGCATGCTCCTGCATGCCCCGGCGGAGATGCGTCATGTCTTTCTGCGAAGCGATGCCGTGCGCGCGCAAAGCAGAGCGAACCAGGTATTCCGCATATTCCTCATCCGAAGGAAGCTTGTCGCTGACGCCGGCGGGCAAAACGCGTTCGGTGAGGTCGTAAATTTTCTGAAACCCTTTTCGCCCGGCGATCATCAACGTTCCGTCCTGGAACAATTGTTCCAGCGCGATCTTCGCCGGTTTCCAGTCGAACCAGCTCCCGTGTTTCCGCTCCGCTCCGAAATCTTTCGCCTGCAGCGGACCTTCCGCTTTTATTTTGTCGCGGACATACCGGTGCATTTTTTTATCGCGTGCGAACCAGTGTGCTTTCCCTTTCCGGAAATCATGCTTGCGCGGAAGACTGAAACGGAAATCTTCCATCGGGAGATACGCCGCTGCGTGGCTCCAGTATTCGAAGATCTTTTTTTCGTTCATCAGCGCATCGAGGTGATGTTCTTTGTAATCTTTCGATCGCGTGAAGAGTGTATGATGATGTGCACGCGCCACCATCGACAATGTATCTATCTGCACGTAGCCGAGATGGCGGATAATGGAAAGCGTCCTGTCCTGCGGTTTTCCCTTTGAAAAAAGCCCGGCCAGTCCCTGCGAAACGGCGGCGATCTTTTTCGCTTCCGCGACTGAAATTTTCAGCGGATGTTTGTTGCTTTTCTTTTTCATTTCGGCGAGCGTTAAAATTACGGGAATACATCCTCGATCTGGTTGGTTTTCCCGGTAACTTTTTTTAGAAAAGCTGCGCTAAAAAGCGCCCGGCGCTGATCACCTTGTCGTGTCGAGCGCGAGTCGGGACACCACACATAAAGCTGCTTTTATGTCGTGTCGAGCGCGAGCCGGGACACCATACAAAAACTGCTTTTATGTCGTGTCGGGCGCGAGTCGGGACACCACACATAAAGCTGCTTTTATGTCGTGCCGACGCGAGTCGGGACACCACACATAAAGCTGATCACCTTGTCGTGTCGAGCGCGAGTCGAGACACCACATAAAAACTGCTTTGCGACGGGCTGTAAAATTCCATTCCGCTGAAGTAATTTTTGGGAATGCAAAAAAAACGGGGAACAAGTTCCCCGTCTTCACCTGTAAAAAACAAATTACCGGTGTGCGACAACTATACGTCCACTGGTCTGTTCGTTTCCGACCTGCATGGTATATATGTACGTTCCGTTGCTGAGCGCGGAAAAATCCACGGGCAGCGTATAATTACCGGGAAGCAGGCTGCCCATATCAACCGGGGCCATCACTTCCTGTCCCATCATGTTCGTCACATGAAGCTGAACATCGCGCTGCTCTTTCAGGTTGAACTCAAATGTCGTTATCCCCGAAGAAGGGTTCGGGTAAGGCGAAACAAAATCCGCAGCAGCGATCAGCTGATCCACATTCGTGGAAACCACTTCTGCATCGAACATCGATACGCCGTTGGTTGAAACACCTTCCGCATTCCAGGCACATACGGCTGAAGTCGTATTCGGGTTCCATGCAATCTGCGGATGCGCTGCTTTCAGGTTATTGGTTGCATCATTATACTGGGCCGACACTATCGTCCACGATGAAGAAGCATTGACATTGTAACCGGTGGAAAAAAGCAGGAGTGCCGAAGCTGTGGAATCGTAATAAGAAACCGCGTATTTCTGAACGCCGGGTTCAAAAATCACATCCGGCTGGATCGCAGCACTGATGCTGGAATTATCGA
>DASTSF010000464.1:0-14606 GCA_035760825.1 Bacteroidia bacterium | reverse complement strand
GGTGGTCGAAAAAGAAATGGAACGCCTCGTAAGGATCCGCATCAACGGCTGATGACCGCGCTGCTCAGAAATAAGATTCTTTTTCAAGGTGTGCTGTTGCTGTGCTCCTGCATTTCCCTTTTTGCGCAGAACGAAGAAACGAGGAGGAAGATCGACATGGACCGTCGCTCGCTTTCCTTTCTCGATGACAAAAGCCTGGAGAAATCACGGGAATATATCCGTATGGACAGCACATTTTACATCGGCTATATGTACCAGGGCGCGTACATGTATTACCGTGCGGCCGACGAATACGGGTTCAACCAGGCGATCGTTCCGCTGGAAAAAGCGATGACGCTGCTTGAAAAAGATTACGACAAAGAGCTCCGCACACGCACCAGCGACCTTTTCGTTTACTACCGTGTCACCACGTACCAGTACGATTACTGCTACATCGCTTACTGGCTGCAGGAATGTTACCAGGATGTGGAAAAACCCGACAAAGCATTTGAAGTGCTGCAACGTGTGCGCGACAGGAACCTGCAGTTCGAGAACGGCATCGAAACCTTCAACACGATGGCGTGGATCTATCACCGCAACCGGATGTATACGTCGAAGAATTTCCGGTTCCTGAAAAATTCGGTCGCAGCCAACGATTCGATGGCGCACCTGTATCTCGATTCGGCCATTTATAAAACAGAGAACGACGCTGCGCTCAACGTCGGGCTCTACGACGCGTCCACGGTCAATGCGCAGCTGTATTACACCTATCACTACAAGGCCATTCTTTTCGATTATGAATTCAATATCGATTCGTCGGATTATTATTACAACATCCTGCTCCGCGTAGGTTATTACAGCAGCAACAATTACGCGAACTATAAATATCTCCTCGGGGATTTTGCGACAGCCGACCAGTTTTACCGCGAGGCGGAGCACCGCGAAGGTTCGGTCGAAAAACGGACGCGGGAATATTTTTACATGCGCGGGCTCATCGATATTTACAAAGGAGAACCGGATTCGTCTGCCTCGCTGCTGAAAGACGTGATAGACGAGCAGGGCTACACGCCCGGTTTCGGCTGGCATTCCATTGCGTACGCGCGGGCGCTGCAGTACGAAGGACTGACGGCCGAAAGCCAGAAAGCGGTGAACAAAGCGGCGCAGTTCCATGAATTGCATATCGGTACGACATGGGGACAGGAACAATACAATCTCTGCATCGCCATGCTCAATTACGAGAATGCGCGTCATTTTGAAAAGGAATATTATTTCGAGAACAGCGCGTGGTGGTCGTGGATGAATCCTGCCGCGTGGCTGCGTTATTCGCGTTACCGTTTCGAACAGCATAATGAAAAGATGATCCTTGCGCAGCTCGCTGCGGATGATCCGGAACGGCAGCAGGTTATCTATCCTCTTTTTTCCTCGGAAAATCTCATCAGCTTCGATGAAGTGAATGAGCTCGTGGAAGGATTCGGGAACCAGTATTTCATAAAGATCTACACGCGCATGCTGGCAAACGATAAGCGCCCGCTCGTGCTGAAATACCTGCGCTATACATTGGGAAAATTATACCTCGAAGACGGGCAGAGCGACAAAGCGATGGAATTTTTCCAGATGGTGATCAACGATCCCGGTGCCGACGATCCGTACGGAAAGCTGCTGAATGCGCGCGCATGCGAGGGAATGGCGCTCGCCTCCGGTAATGCGGGCGACAAAGATTACTGGACCGGGAAAATGTACGAGACTTACCCGCAGCTGCTTCCTTATTCGAAGCTCACGATGAAATTCAAAACGGATGATGATGTCCTGCTGCACGGTGCGCGCAGCGGGGCGATGATGATCGCCATCCTGCTTTTCATATTCGGGATCCTCTCGACAGTTGCGCTTTATCTTTTGCGCGGTTTCGGAAAGATCCGGGCGGCGAAGCTGGTCGTCTCCCTGCCGCTGATCGTTTTCTCAGCGCTGGCCGGCTCTGTTACGGTGTGGAATGCTTCAGGTAAAGGGCTCGACACGGCGACGCGGATAAAGAATGACATGCACAACTGCGGGATCGAATTCACGGACAAGAACGATTACCCGCGGCTCGACCTGCAGATCACGTCAGCCGGCGATACAACGCAGGTCGATTATACCGTAACAGGAAATCTCGTGAGCCAGACGAGATCAGGCTCGCTCAGTTTTTCCAAAGATGAGCTGGATGACGCCGGTAAACTGATCGTTTACCGTTTGTTCGGAATTGAAAAGAAGAAGATCGGTGAAACGGTCCCCCCGGAAAAAACGGATAAGAAGAAATAATTTTCGGTTCGCGCAGCCCGGTTATTTGTCGCCGTCTTCCGCGTTTTTCTTTTCCAGGTCGTTGATGACCTGCAGCAGCGAATCTCCGCGAAGCTTGAGCACCGCAGCGGTGTGCGGGACGCCGGTCGTTCCTGCCTGGCGTTCCCGGAGAAGCGCTTCCCCCGTATTCAGCCTTGTTTCTGCATAAAGCCTGAGCAGCGCTACGTATTTCGTTCCGAAATCATTCAGGTCTTGGTCTTCCATCGAATCGGTGATCGCCACGCAATGCTGGTAAGGAAGGATATAGTTTTTCCGGATGTCGCTCTCCATTGCATTGTCCATTTGCAAATAATAAAGGGAAGCTTTTTGATCTTCTGCGCTGAAACGTTTGACCATCGCGTCGAAATCGGGTGGGACGGAAGTGAAATGCCACAGCCCGGCAATGATAACGACCGTGACGGCAACGCTGCCGAGCAGGCCTGTATATTTTTTCTGCCCGTTACGGTAAAGCGAACGCAGGTCGAAGTAAATGAGATAACCGCCGATAGCGCCCGTGAGCAATCCGCCGATGTGCGCGGAATTGTCGATCGATCCCATCAGGCCGATCGCAAGATTGATGACGATGGCCTGGGCGATGCTGCGCAGCATTTTTCCGCGGTATTCCTTCCGGATGAGATCGGTTGTCAGCAGCGCACCGAAAATTCCTGCGAGTCCGAAGATCGCGCCGGATGCGCCCGCGCCCGCCGCGTTCGTGTGCCACCACAAGCTCACCGCGCTTCCGCCCAGCCCCGCGCACAGGTACAGCACGAGAAAACGCCAGCGTCCCACGAACGGCTCGATGATTCTTCCGAGACTGAACAGCGAATACATGTTCACCGCCAGGTGAATGATCCCGAAATGAAGGAACATCGACGTGAACATGCGCCACGGCTGCCCGCCCATCGTGAGCGGCTTGTAATTGGTGCCCCAGCGAAGCAGGTCGCTGGCGGTCGGGAACGTGAAGCTTACGCCCGAGATCACCATCGCGAGAAAAACGAGGATGTTGATGTTGATGATGATCGGCGTGAAGAAATAATCGCCTCTCGGGATCAGCCCGTCGTAAAACGGTCGCTTCGGCGGCGCCTCTTCCTGTGGCGCTGAATAGTGTTCCTGGTCCATCGGGCATCAAAGGTAGAAGGAAAGAAAATGCGTGATGCAGGTGCCGGAAATGTGCAGAATTATTTTTTTTCTTTTTTAACGACGAGCACGGGAATGTCCACTCTATGCCGTACGGCATTCACCGTTGTGCCGAACAAAAGATCTTTGATAAGATTATGACCGTGTGCTCCCATCACGAGAAGGTCGCTGCCGGATCCGTTCACGACTTCCGGGATACGCTCCTTGGGGTTGCCGTAACCGAGCTGCGTTTCCACGTGGTATCCTTCTTTCTGCAGGCGGTCCGTGTATTCGTTCAGCATCTGTTCGTCGTATTGTGTTTCCATATCGCCCGTTTCTTCATTCATCACGCGTGCACCTGCCGTTTCTGTTATGTGAATAAGGAAATAAACGGCTTCCTGTCCGCCGTTCCGCGTAGCCTGGCTGATGGCGATGCTGTCGCTTGACGAAAAATCGACGCACACCGCGATCTTTTTGTAACGGGAAGGTGGCGTGAATTCGAAGCTGACCGGCGCTTCATGCGGATCCGACAGGATCGTTTCGTGCTTTTTCCTGATGAAAGGCCGCACGGTGATCCAGAGGAGAATGAATGCGCACAGCAGGATGACCGGGACGAGCGTGAGCCAGATGATAACCGGGTGAGCGCTTTTGTGCAGCAGGTCCTGCGTGAATTCCATCACCAGCTTTCCATTGAGAACTACGATGAGCGCTGCGCAGATCCAGGCGGGAATGATCGCTGAAAGGGGTGCGCGGAATTCCCCCATCAGCTTTTTGCTGCGCACGAAATGGATTAGCGGAATAACGGCGAAGCCGAGCTGCAGGCTGAGGATGACCTGGCTGAGGATAAGAAGGTCTTCCGTTCCTTTCTCCCCGGCAATGAGCAATGTGATTATGGCGGGAATGATCGCAAGCAGCCGCGTGATCAAACGGCGCATCCACGGCTGGAGGCGGATGTTGAGATATCCTTCCATCACGATCTGTCCGCTCAGCGTTCCGGTAAGCGTCGAGCTTTGCCCCGCGGCGATCAGCGCGATCGCGAAAAGGGCAGGGGCCAGCTTCGATCCGAGCAATCCCGAAAGCAGCTGGTGCGCGGAATGGATGGATTCGACGTTGTAGATGCCGCGACTGAAAAATGTGGCGCCCGCAAGGATGAGAATGGCTGCGTTGACGAACAACGCAAGGTTGAGCGCGATGGCCGAATCGAAAACATTGAGCCGGATCGCCTGGCGTATCGCCTCACGCGTGCGCCGGATCTTCCGTGTCTGCACCAGCGAAGAGTGCAGGTAGAGATTATGCGGCATCACGGTTGCGCCGATGATACCGATGGCAATATACAGCGCCGCTCCGCCGGGAAGCGAAGGTTTCAGCCCGGCGAAAATTTCTCCGGCATCGGGCTTGCTGTAAAATAATTCGATGATGAACGCAAGACCGATCACGCTGATCAGCCCGATGATCAGCGCTTCCATTTTCCGTATGCCGAAACGCTGGAGCATAAGCAGCAGCAGCGTGTCGAAAACAGTGATGAGAACGCCCCACATGAGCGGGAGACCGAACAGCAGCTGTAAGCCGATCGCCATGCCGATCACTTCCGCCAGGTCGCAGGCGGCGATCGCGATCTCGGCGAGAACCCACAGGAAAAAGTTCATCCGCTTCGGATATTCGCCCCGCGACGCCTGCGCCAGGTCGAGACCCGAAACAATGCCCAGCCGTGCGCTGAGGCTCTGCAACAGCAACGCCATGAGGTTGGAAAGCACCAGCACCCACAGCAGCGCATAGCCGAACCTGCTGCCGCCCGCGATGTCCGTCGCCCAGTTGCCGGGATCCATGTAGCCCACACTCACGAGGTACGCCGGTCCGAAAAAAGCGATGATCTTTTTCCAGCCGGTCTTTTTATTCGTTGTGTCAACGGAAGCATACACTTCCCTGAGCGAATGGTTGCTCATGATTTCCTGTTTTGTTTTTTTCCTTTCCGGATAACAAGGATCGACGACGAAGCGTCACGGCTCAGCGTCATTGTTTTCTTTCCGTTCACGCGTATGTTCATCGAGTCGTCAAACTCCATGCGCTCTTTCATTTCAATCGCGGCCCCGGGCTTTAATCCGTGCTTTTCCAGGAACAGCAGGAACGAGGGCGCATGGTTGATCACGCCGGAAATGATCCCGTATTCCCCGTCATTGAAAACGGAAAGCGGCACTGCGCTCGGCCCGGAAATTTTTCCGGTCTTGTCGGGAATGCGGTCGCCGTGCGGATCGGTTTTCGGGAAGCCGAGGAAACGGTCGAGCCTGTCGGTAAGCGCTTCCGAATGGATGTGCTCGAGCTGTTCGGCAATGTCGTGCACCTCTTCCCATCCGAAACCGAGCTTTTCATGAAGGAAAACTTCCCACAGCCGGTGCCTGCGCACAACGTCCGCGGCGAGACGCTGTCCCTGGACTGTCAGCGAGACGCCGTGATACGGCTGGTACGTGATCAGCTTCCGCGCCGCGAGCTTTTTCAGCATGTCCGTCACCGACGCCGCGCTTGTTTTCACTTCCGCTGCGATCTCGCCCGTGCTTACGCCCGCATCGGGATCCGGCGCCAGCTTCCAGATCGCCTTCAGGTAGTTTTCTTCGGAGAGTGTTGCCATTTTTAATCGTACAAAAATAAATATTTAGATGAGACTAAAAATAAAAAAGAACAAAAAAATCCCCCGCATCGTACGGGGGATTTGTAGGTCTGGCCCGGTGGCGTTACCGGATGAGGTGAACGAACCCTGTTTTTACGATCGGGGTAGGCGTTTGCGAACAACGCGTGGTGTATGTCGCGATCCAGTAATAAACACCTTCGCTGGCTTTGTCTTTATCGATCATGCCGTCCCATCCGTAATTATAATCGTTGGAGTAGAATACCTGCTGGCCCCAGCGGTTATATACCTTGATCTCGTACGTTGCAATGTAAAGATCAAAGAAATCATACGCGGGCTGTCCGCCGCCGGGTGACGAAGCCTGGGTGGCCACCGTGTAATCGTAATACGGGTAGAAGTAGTCATTCTTTCCGTCCCCGTTCGGGGTGAAGACGTTAACCGTGGAATCGGCCGAGAAGAAAATGCTCGGCGGATTGAAATTGAGCGCTACGGTATCGTACACCGGGCATCCCGTCGACGGATAAAGTATGCACGTGTATTCATCGCCGATCTGCGGACCGTTGACATAAACACTGTTCGGCGGATTGGCCGACAGCGTATCACCGTTCGGCCCGATCCACGTGTACTGCACAAAACCCGGCGGAGCGCTGATCGTGATGTGCGGATCGCCATAGCAGAATGCATAAGTAAACAAAGACGTATCGATCCTTGCCGGTTGCGTAATGACAGTTGTGTCGTACGCGTCGCATCCCAGCGAATCGGTCATGTGGACAATGTACGTTCCCGCACCCACGTTGCTTATACTCTGGCCACTCTGCGGAGGAAGTGTATTCCAGTTATATGTATAAGGCGGGAATCCCAGCGTTCCGCTGGCGGAAAGCGTTCCATCCTTGTAGCCGAAGCAGCTCGCATTGGTCGCGGTTGCATTGGGGAAAATGTGCGTGTATTCAAGGACAACCGGAAGGGTGTTGTGACAGCTCGTATCGGCAGCTGAAGTCAGGTACACGAAGAAGGTATCCCCGACCACGGGGTTATTCACAAGCAGCGTGTCGTTCGTGGCCCCCGGTATCGGGTTGTGCTGCGGGTCCAGCCATTGGTATGCAGCATAGCCGTCCGGCGCACCGAGATAGAGGAACGTATTGCCCGGGCAGAAATTGATGGAAGCTGCAAGAGCGGAGCACGAGCAATCGATATAGGCGTAGCCGAAGTGTCCCGACTGGGTACATCCTGCAACGGTGAAACGTATGGTCACGTTTTGTCCCACGAAACCGGTAAGGTCGAAGTTCACGGTCGTCCAGGGTTTGTAATAAACCGGGTCCCCGTTGGGGGCAGCCTGCGGCGAAAGAAAAAAGCCGGGACTGTTGACGTGGGACGTATCGAAGAACTGTGTACAATTCGAGATCGGCTGGCCGTTCTGGTCGAGCACTTCAATGCGGAAATACGGTTTCGCTGTCGGGGGATGACCGAACGGGGGATCGTTGAACACGACCGCATAGCGATAAGCAAAGCTGGTAGATGTCGGGGAAACGGTGAACGTCTGTTCAAGTTTTTCGCCCTGGTAGTTCGGTGTCTGTCCGCCCATGCGCGCCGTAAAACCACCGGAACCGCTGGGTACACCGGGAAAGCCGCCGTACGGATCGTTACCGAAAGCGGGCGTGATGATCGTGTGCCGTGCTGCGGAATTCGAAACAGGTGCATCGACGCCTGAGCTGAAGATCCCGTTCTGCGGAGAAGTAAAGGGACTGTAACAGCCGCCGGTGTTATCGCCGATCTGTCCTGACCAGCCGGTGAAATCACCGGTTTCGAAATCGACGTTCGTGCAGGAGCTTACCGGGAAAACAGCGTTGTTGTATACTTTGCCCGGGTACTGGTAGTCCGGTGCATATTTCCCGAGGTGGTACTTCTGGTCAATGTAATCGCGCTGTGCAATGCGTATCTGGTTATTGGCTTCGTACGCTTCATCCGCCTCGCCCGTTTGAGCGAGCGCAACGCCAAGGTCGAAACCGGCCAGCGAATCTTCGGTTACGTCATCTGCAGTCTGGGACCACATGCGGAAACCAAAACAGAGTAGAGCCGCAAGGATCAGGGTAGCTTTTTTGTTCATGAAAAAATGTGTTTGCGAGACCGGCTAATATACTCATAGTAGCCTGATTTTCAAAATTATTTGTGTTTGCCACTTTTATAACCCGGTGAAATGAAAAAGGATACAGCCATTTAAGCGGACTTTTCCGGGCAGTCACCGATGTTTTTCCTAATTTCAGGAAGTTATGATGAAGAAAAAGGGAAATGAATATTCACTGAAGGAGGCGATACAGGAAATGATGCAGTCTTACCGGCTCGAAGGGAAGATGAACGAATTCAGGCTGGTGAGCGCATGGGAAAAAGTGATGGGACCTGTGATCGCCAAGTACACCCGGGGCATAAAGATCGAGAACCGCGTGCTGTATGTCGAGCTGAATTCCGCCGCGCTGCGTGAAGAGCTGTTATTCGGAAAACAAAAAATGATCCGGATGCTGAACGAAGAAGCCGGGGCCGCAGTCATCGATGATGTAATTTTGCGGTGATGAAATCGTTTATTGAAGCCATTCTTTTTTCCGCCCGCAGCCATTCCGGGCAACACCGCAAAGACGGACATACGCCCTACATCAACCACCCGCTCGAAGTCATGCAGCTGGTTTCCTCAGCTACCGGTGACGGCGATATCCTCATCGCCGCGGTGCTTCACGATGTGGTGGAAGACACGCCGGTCACCGGCAATGAGATCGCCGAACGTTTCGGTCCGCGCATTGCGCGCATCGTGATCGAGCTGACGGATGATAAATTCCTTCCGAAGGAAGAGCGTAAGAGACAGCAGCTGCTGACCTCCGGCCAGCTTTCGAAGGAAGCGCGTCTTATCCGCATCTGTGATAAGATCTGCAACGTACACGATATCCTCTACGCGCCGCCGCGCGACTGGCCGGTATCACGAAGGAAAGATTACCTCGAATGGGCCAACGCCGTGGTGAATAAGATTCGCGGCACGCACGAAGAGCTGGAAAAACGTTTTGACGAGCTCTACCGCGAAGGCGTGAAATTCCTCGATAAATAACGCACGTTTATTTCCCGACTAGGAAAACAGCGGGCCGCTTGTGAAGATCAGGCTTCTGCTTTTTCCATTCGCTCACGCGTTTTGTCCGCACAAATTCCCGGGCTGAGGTCAGGTCGCACGCCACGCAAAGCATCGTCGATGCATCGAGCACGCGCAGGAGATCATCCATGAGCTGGTTGTTGCGGAAAGGCGTTTCAATGAAGATCTGGGTTTCGTCTTTTTCCGCCACTGCGCGTTCGATCGATTTCAGCGCGCGCGCCTTTTCATTTTTATCGATGGGAAGATAGCCGTGAAAGCGGAACCGCTGCCCGCTGAATCCCGACGACATCAGCGCGAGCAGGATAGAGGAAGGGCCCGTCAGCGGAACAACGCGTATGTTTTTTTCATGCGCTTTTTTTACGGCAACGGATCCCGGATCGGCAATGGCGGGACAACCGGCTTCGGAAATAATGCCGCCATCGTTCCCGTTTTCGATCTCCCGGATGAATAAATCGATATCGCTTTCATCGCCGTGCTTTCCCATCGAAAACAGTTTTATCTCGGGGAGCGGCCATTTTGTTCCCGCTTTTTTCAGGAAATGCCTTGCCGACTTTTCGTTTTCAGCGAGAAAGAGCTTCAGCTCATGCGCTGCTTTCAGCGCGTCTCCTGCAAGCACGGAAGACGGCTCCGTTGCGTCATCCAGCGTCACCGGGAGGAGGAAAAGGTTTCCTTTTTTTTCAGTCACCTGCATTTTCTTTTTGCAGCGAACCCACGAGCGCAAGGCAGGCTTCGTTCACCAGGTGGAACACCGTTTCAAATCCTTCCGCACCACTGTAATACGGATCGGGAACAGCCATGTTCTTTCCCGGCCATTTGCAGTTCAGCAGGAAATCCACTTTCGCAAGATGGATCTCGTTTTTTGCCAGGGCTGTCACGTCGCGGTAATTCGAACTGTCCATGACATAGATGCGGTCGAACCGCTCGAAATCGGCAACGGAAAATTTCCGCGACACAAGCGTGGAAATATCCACGTCGTGCCGGCGTGCATTGTGCACCGACCTGTGATCGGGGTGCTCGCCTTCGTGCCATCCTGAAGTTCCCGCAGAATCCACTTCCACATTGGTCAACCCGGCTTCGTCAATGCGTTTGCGGAGAATACCTTCTGCCAGTGGCGAACGGCAGATGTTCCCGAGACAAACCATCAGTATGCGCGTCATACTTTTCTTTTGGCCAAAGTTAATCCCTTCATAAGTTCTTTTTGATAAATTTGATCAGACCCTAATTTTTCCAATCCTGAAAGACCTTATCCGAAATAGCTCCTTCCGTTTTTTTTTCATCACGGTGATGATGATCCCGGTAGTGAAGTCAGGAGCGCAATCTTTCGATTTTATTTCCTACGGTGTTGAAGAAGGTCTTTCCCAGTCCGAAGCGCGCTGCGTCATGCAGGATACCCGTGGTTACCTGTGGACCGGCACTGCAGGCGGAGGCGTGTGCAGCTATGACGGGATAAAATTCACCGAATACGGAAAAAAGGACGGGCTGCCCGGGCAGGTGGTGAATTGCCTCGCTGAAGATTCCGCCGGCAATATCTGGATCGGGACAAGCACAGGCGTCGCGTTTTACGATGGAAAGATATTCAACCACCTCATCGATAACAGGCAGCTCGAATCCGGGAACATCAGCTCCCTCGCTGTTCTGAAAGACCGCGTGCTCATCGGAACGGGTGACGGCATCTTCCAGTATTCAGGTGGAAAAAAAATGGCGAGCCTGTTCGCTTACGCACGGAACGTGAACGGAATTTCGGTCGGTGATGACGGAACCGTGTGGGCGACATCCGCTTCAACGCTTTGGCGGATCAGCAACGGGAAGTGCGACAGCATCCCGCTTCCGGCCGCGGAAATGCTGGAGCGGAAACTCACCTGCGTGACCACCGATCATCACGGGCTTGTCTATATAGGAACGGATCACGGACTGCTTGTTTACCGCGTGTCCACCGGGACGTTCAACGGAAATACACTGAGCGGAACGCTCGGCGGTGATGAAGTTTCGGCCTTGTTCGCAGCTGCGGACGGAACCGTGTGGGCCGGAACGATGAATAACCTCGTTGTAAAATTCGCTCCCGACAATTCATTCGTTTCCTATGATCGTTCCAACGGTCTCGATGCCGAGGCGGTCTTCGGCATTACGGTAGACGACACAAAACACCTGTGGCTCGCCACGAAAGAGCAGAGCCTTGTTTATCTCCGCAGCGAGTCGTTCAGCTATTACGGCAACCTGAAAGGAATGGGTTCCGTCAGCGTGTTCCGCATCATGGAAGATCATGAAGGGCACATCTGGACGGGATCGAAGACCGACGGACTTTATGAATACGACGGGAAAACGACGCACGAGGTTCTCAACGGATCAAGACCGTTCGAGCAGCCGTTCGGGATCGCGGAAGATAAAAATCATGTCATCTGGGTCGGGCATCTGAACGGCGTTACGGGCCTCGTCAACGGGAAAGCAGTGAAGCAGCTCATTCCCGGCGTGCATGTGCGTACGCTGATGTGCGATTCGAAAGGAAATCTCTGGATAGGAACGTGGGGCAGCGGACTTTTTTTCTACGACGGGCACGAGATGAAAAATTACACGGTCAGCGGCGGGCAGATCCCGCAGGACTATGTTCATTCGCTGCTGGAAGATCATCTCGGCAACATCTGGATCGGGACAGGAAACGGGCTGTGCCGTTACGACGGAAAAAGGTTCCGGACGTACGGCGTCGAGGACGGCCTCTGCAATACGTATATCGGGTCGCTGGCGGAAGACCAGTACGGCAATATCTGGTTTCACACCGACGCGTGCATACAGCGTTTCGACGGGCGTACGTTCCGTTCGTATGATGAAGGGAACGGGCTGGCGTCGAGCACGTATTATTTTGTCGCCTGTGATGCAGCCAACCAGCTCTGGGTTGGTTCGAACAAAGGCATCGATCGCGTGAAGATCGATGAGTTCGGAAATTTTCTTTCCGTGAAAAATTATTCGCGCAACGAAGGATTCCGCGGGATCGAATGCAACTCGCGTGCTGTTTGCGTGGGCAGCGATAAAACGCTCTGGTTCGGTACCGTCAAAGGCGTCATCCGTTATTTCCCTTCCTTCGATTACCCGGACAACGTGGAGCCGCGCACGCACATCACGGGCATCCGCCTTTTTCTCGAACCTACAGACTGGACCTGGTCGGGCATAAAAGAATCCGGCTGGTATCATCTCCCGGAAAAGCTGGTGCTGAATTTCGACCAGAACCACCTGACCTTCCTCTATGAAGGCGTTCATCTCGGGAAATCGGCGGAAGTGTCGTACAAGTTCATGCTTGCCGGTTTCGACAGCGCCTGGCAACCCGTGACATTTTCGAAAGAGATCACGTATGCCAACCTGCCGCCGGGCAGCTACCGGTTCATGGTTCTTGCTGCAAACCCCGACGGAAAATGGAATTCCGTTCCCGCCACTTCCTGCAATATCGTCATCCTTCCGCCACCGCCGCCATTTTATATGAACTGGTGGTTCATCGGTATTGCGGCATTGCTGGTCACCGGGATACTTTATTACGTCATCGTCGGGCGGACGCGGCGCATCATGGCGCAGAAAGAAAAGCTCGAAGCCGAGGTCAGGGAACGCACGAATGAAATTTCGCGGCAGAACGAAGAGAAAACGCTCATGCTGAAAGAAATTCATCACCGCGTGAAGAACAACCTGCAGGTTATTTCTTCGCTGCTGAATCTCCAGGCCGACGGAATAACCGACAAGCACATGCTCGCGCTGTTCGAAGATCTCCGTCACCGCGTGAATTCCATGGCGCTCATCCACGAAAAAATGTACCAGAGCCGCACGCTGGTGAACATCGATATCCAGGGCTATATCCGCGACCTCATCAGCTCGCTCATCGACGCATACGATTCGAACAAAAATATTCACACGGATTTCGACGTGGAAGAGATCACTTTCCGCATCGACACGATCGTTCCGCTCGGGCTTATCCTCAATGAAATTATTTCGAATTCGCTCAAGTATGCCTTCGAAGGAAGGAGCGGGGGAAACCTCAGCGTGCGCCTGCACCGGACAGGAGCGCATTCGTTCCGGCTCGAAGTGGGTGATGACGGCGTGGGAATGCCGGCCGATTTCGACCTGGAAAAAACAGACTCGCTCGGCATACAGCTCATCCACATGCTGTGCGACCAGGTCAACGGAAAAATTTCGATGACGACCGACAAGGGCACACATTACACGATCGATTTTTCAGAAGACGCGAAAGACAGGTTCTGATCCTTATAAATAGGTTCCGCCTGAGCTGTCCGCCTGCCGTATGGAATTTGACGAACCTCACGGCTATTCATGATTCGAAGTGTTTGTTTTTTATCCCGGTATTTGCAGGTTTGGAAAAATAATCACGACAGGTATGAAGAGGACCAGGACAACGTGGCTGGAAAAGTTCAACAGGGAACAGCCGCCGAAGATCGAAACCGCGCACGGGAAATTCGCGGAAAAATTCGGTGAAGGAAAAATGGTGATCGCCAGCCCGAAGCTGGTCGATGCGATCATCCGCCGCATTCCCAAAGGAAAACTTGCCACCATCAATATGATCCGCGCCGAGCTGGCGAAAGAGTTCGGTGTCGATTATGCGTGCCCCATTACAACCGGGATTTTCGCGTGGATCGGCGCGCATGCGGCTGAAGAAATGAAAAAGGCCGGCGCGAAGAAGATCACGCCATGGTGGCGCGTGGTAAAAGAGGACGGCGGACTGAACCCGAAGTACCCGGGTGGGGAAGAGCTGCACGCGAAGCGATTGCGTGAAGAAGGTTTTTCGATCGTGCAGAAAAGTCTCCGCAGCAAAAAGAAAGTGGTGAAGAACGCAGCGGAGTATATGCCCGCGCATTTCTGACCGGAAACAAAAACGCCCGGCAGCATTTGCGACCGGGCGTTCCTGAAGGGGGAATTTTTACTGGATGCTGAGTTTCTTTTCGAGCTCTTCGATATAAGCGCGGAAACGTTTGTCGGTATCCATACGAGTGTTCACGGTGCGGCACGCGTGAAGCACGGTTGCGTGATCCTTTCCTCCGCAATGCATTCCGATCGTGGCGAGCGAAGACTTGGTCATGTTCTTCGCAAAGTACATCGCGATCTGGCGGGCCTGCACAACTTCGCGCTTGCGTGTTTTCGACTTCAGCAGCTCGATGGGAAGATCGAAATAATCGCATACCACTTTCTGGATGTAGTCGATGGAAACTTCCCTTGCGGTGTTCTTCACGAACTTGTCGATCATCTGCTTGGCAAGATCGAGCGTGATGGCTTTCTTGTTCAGCGACGCCTGGGCAAGCAGTGAAATGTATGCGCCTTCGAGCTCGCGGATATTGGTGGTGATGCTGTACGCAAGGTATTCGATCACTTCGCGCGGAAGCTCGATGCCGTCGATGTAAAGTTTTTTCTCGAGGATGGCGATGCGCGTTTCGAGGCTCGGAACCTGGAGGTCGGCGGAAAGTC
>DASTSF010000463.1:0-3467 GCA_035760825.1 Bacteroidia bacterium | reverse complement strand
ATGCAAAGTCCCCACGGGGAACCGAATGAGCCGGTGTTGTAAGCTGTTTGTGCGAACGTTCCGTTCGGCGCCTGCTGGAACTCGATATACATCTGCTTATTCATGCTGTCCCTTACGATATCATCTTTAAAATCGCCGTTCATATCGCACACGCCCACCGCATTTCCACTATGGAAAACTGACGAGGGCAGAAGGGATGTCTGATCGGAAAAAGGGGTGATGGTCGTTTGTGCAAATGCCGCGACGGGCAGGGAGGCGGCCAATGCAAGAATAAACTTGGGTAGGTGTTTTGTCATGGCTTCTGGTTTAAGAATACGAGATTAACAAATAATAATAAGAAAATCAAATGTTTAGGTCATTTTGAGGTCTACCCGGATGTCCTTATTTTTAATGCTTATTAAAATCCTCACGAAGTGATAAAAAAGTACGTTTCAAAGTTCAGGATACTGGTTGTGGCGGGTGTTGCGGCCTTGCTGATCGCGCTCGTTACTGGTCTTGGCGGGCAGCTTGCCGAAGCCCGGCCCTACCACAGCAAAAGGGATCTCGCCCGCATCCATGAATTCTTCCAGAGCCAGCCGTATGACACCAACACGTATTTCGCGACCGGCGGACGCTGCGGCGGGTGCCACGGGCATGATCCCACACATATTTCGCTTTACACTTCCTGGGGAGAAGATGTGAATATCATGGACGACTGGCAGGGAACGATGATGGCGAACTCGGCGAAAGATCCGCTGTGGCGCGCAAAAGTGAGCCACGAAACCGCGGTGAATCCCGGGCTGCAGCTTGAAACAGAAGACAAATGCACCACATGCCATGCGCCGACCGGGCATTTTGAAGCGCATTACCTCGGGCAGCAATATTACACGATGAACATGCTCGCCACGGATTCTTTCGGACTCGACGGGGTGAATTGCACGGGCTGCCACGAGATCAAGGACACGCTGCAGGGAAATAATTTTACGGGAAATTTATTTTACGCGCAGAAACAGGTATTCGGCCCGGTGCAGGATCCTGTAAGCGCGGTGATGGAATTTTTCGTTGGCTTTACGCCTTCGTACAGCGCACACATGACGCATTCGGAACTGTGCGCCGGCTGTCACACGCTCATCACCAATACCACCGATCTCTCGGGTAATCTCACGGGAGGAACGTACATCGAGCAGGCCACTTACCACGAATGGAAAAATTCGTCCTACCCGGCCAACGGCATCACCTGCCAGCATTGCCACATCCCGCAGATCCAGGATTCCGTCAAGCTCGCGACGAATTACCCGTTCATCGAAGGACGGTTCCCGTTCGATCGCCATCACCTCATCGGCGGAAATGCATTTATGCTGAAGCTCATGCAGGGCAATATGTCCACGGTTGGAAATACATGCGAGTCGTGGAATTTCGACACGACGATCAACCGCACGACGCGTTACCTGCGCGATTCCACGCTGAACATGCAGGTGGTGCAGACCGCACGCACGGTGGATACGGTTTTTTATGATGTGCAGCTGACGAACAAATGCGGGCATAAATTTCCTTCAGGTTACCCGGCACGCATCGCGTGGGTGGAGTTCGTGGTGACAGATAATCTCGGCGATACGCTTTTCGCGGACGGACTTCATGACGCAGCGGGAAATGTCATCGGCCGCGATCCCGGCTTCGAGCCGCACCACGACGTGATCAATAACGTGAACGACGTGCAGATCTACGAAATGGTGATGGGCGACGTGAACAACAATCCGACAACCGTGCTCGAACGGGCGGATACGTGCCTCAAGGACAACCGCATTGTTCCCGTCGGATTTTCCACTTCGCATCCTTCGTACGATTCCACGCGCGTCATCGGTGTGACGAATGATCCTGATTTCAATTACAACGGTCCCGTGGAAGGAACGGGCGGCGACATCGTCCATTTTCATGTGTTCCTGAACGGCTATGCTGGTGCGCTGAATGTTACATCGCGCGTGTATTATTCGAGCGTGCCGGCGAAATGGCTGACGGAGATGTTCAGCTACAACACAGCCCCGATCAATTCTTTCCACACGATGTACGACAACGCCGATCACACACCGATGCTGGTCGCCGAGCAGATCATGACCAACACCATCACGGGAACAAGCTCGCAGAACGGGTTGCCCGGCATTACCTGCTATCCCAACCCCGTGACGGACGGAACTGTGCATTTTTCCGGTTACGCCGGAAGCGGCCTGCAGGAAGTGCGCGTGTATGATCTCAGCGGAAAAGAAGTGCTGCCCGCCATTCCGGGGAATGAATTCGACGGAACACTGGTGCTGCCGGGACGTGGCGTCTATCTCGTTTCATTCCGCACCGCCAGGGGAACAGTGGTGAAAAAGATAATTTCGCATTGAAGCGGAAAATGAACGCATAAAAAAACGCCGGATATTTCTGTCCGGCGTTTTTGTTTTCACTCTTTAATTTATTTGACGAGATAAGTCGTGATGTAGGTCCGGATGCGATCCGCATTCGCCTGCGAGAACGCGTGGTACTGGTCCCACATCGTGATGTGGAACAGGCTCACCATGGAATAGCAGTCGATGTAACCTTCGTTCATCATTTTTTTGGCGAACGGGAATTCCTTTCCTTCCGGCGTCGACTTCTGCAACATGTATTCCCAGCTGAACGATTCGAGGTAGCCTTGCTTGGTTACATCGTTTGTCCTGGTGATGACGCCGTTCTTGTCGCAGTAATCCATGATCTTGTCTTTCGCCATGCGGTAAAAGCTCCACGGACTCTCATCGATGGAGCCCTGGTCGTCGTTGTTGGCCATGTTCGGGATGTAATCCCGTGGCATGAAATGGCGATCGAACGTTTTGCCGAGCTTGTCGCAGGTTTCATCGAGGAGCATGAAGAGACGGTCGTCCGGGTAAACGATGATCCCGTCAATGCAGGCATTATACGCGTCGTCCCATTTGTGCTCTTCCTTGTAGCACCTCACCAGGCTCACGCGCGGTTCGATCATCAGCGGCTGCAGCGCAATGGCTTTTTTGAACCAGATGATCGCATTGTCATAATCTTCCGTTTTGTAATAGCAGAGACCAACGCGGTTGGTGGCTTTGAAATACGTGCTGTCTTTCCGTACGAGCTTTTCGTACTGGCGTCGCGCATCGCCGTAGTTGCTGTTATCATAATCCTGCCCGGCTTTGTTGAACTGATCCTGCATATCGTCGGAAATGGTCGTGTCCGTTTTCGGGGCAATAACATATTCATGCAGGATCAGGCTGGCGATCTCCTGCTTCGAGCAGTATAAAGTGGCCAGCGTGCATTGCAGGAGCATGGAGGAAAAGCAGGCGCCGGATTTCAGCTTTGAATCGTTGACGTAGGCATTGGGATTGTTCTGCCGTTTTTTGTAAACATAAAGCAGGTCCTTGAAGTAGGCATCCTCGTAGCGCTGGTATTCATACAGGCAGCGTTTCTGCCAGAGATCATCGTCATACAGGTGATTCATCTGCACC
>DASTSF010000462.1:0-5011 GCA_035760825.1 Bacteroidia bacterium | reverse complement strand
CGTTCGCCACCACTTCCGTGTGGATCGGGTGAATGGTGAACAGCAGCACGGCGAGGAACGCGACATCCGTGTTGGTGCGGAAAATGAATTCGCGCAGGAAATAGAGCAGCACCACCATCGACAGCACGAACCAGAGGATCTGGAAAATGTGCCGGACCGGCGCAATTTTCAGATTGGAATCCTTGATCTTCGTGTCCAGCGCATTCCGCTCGTTGATGAGCCGGTTCATGTACGGCGCATCGGTGATGCCTTTTTTCTGGAGATCGAGGAGCGAATCGCGCACGTCGGAATAGCGGTCGCCGTAACAATCGCCGAAGATCTGCTGTTCGATGGCGAAGGAAACGATCGAGAGCGGGCGGTAACGTCCGCCGTTGAGCTGCTGCTCCACGCCCATGCTCTGGTAATAGCTTTTGTACGCGTCGTTGGAAAGGATCTCGGGGATGCCGGAAAATCCTTTCTGCACGTACATGTTCTCGTTCATGATGATGTCATCGTCGAGCGCATACTGGTTGTTCCAGGAATTCCAGTAGAACAGCAGTCCGGCAATAACGATAACGAGTCCCTGTATCCGGAAATCATTGGTGAAGAACCAGCCGCGCCCCCTGAT
The DNA here is from genome assembly GCA_035760825.1 of Bacteroidia bacterium. Classification (GTDB taxonomy): domain Bacteria; phylum Bacteroidota; class Bacteroidia; order Palsa-965; family Palsa-965. Next base: position 4,404 of record DASTSF010000462.1, on the reverse strand, counting down.
CTCGGGAACGGAAAAGACAACGGCTTTTCTCCGGGCGGAAACTTTTTTAGGCGCAGCGCGTTTTGCCATAGGAAGTACGAAACTAAGAAATTGGGACGTGTGAAAATGCAGGACGTGGTAAGGTTTTTGATGCAAAGGCGGCACCCCTTCTTGCTTACATTTGTACGGATGCAGTTTTTCCCTTCCCTTCAAAGGCTTTGGTCGGCGCGGTATACGAAGCTTGCGCTGGCGGTGCTGATGTTCGCGGCGGCGTACCTGCTGTCCCTTTCCGTTTCCGGCGTACGCACATCCACGGGCATTCCTGCATTCGAGCGCACGCTGCACGAAAAGGAAAAAATGCTCAACGCGGAAGTCGATTCGCTCGTGGCGTTCTCAGCCGGTAAAAATTACGACCGCATCTTCACCGAACGTCCCGAACGTTACGATGCGCTTTTCCGCGAAAAAGGGATCGTGCTGCTCATTTACGAAAGCGATACGCTGAAATTCTGGTCGGACAATTCCGTCGCCGTGGAAAATTTCATGAAGGAAGTCTGCCTCGACGACCGCATGGCGAAGCTCAAGAACGGCTGGTTCGAGATCTGCCGCAAGACCGACGATAAAGGACGCACGTTCATCGGGCTGCTGCTTATCCGCAGCGAGTATTCCTACCAGAACCAGTATCTCGTCAATGATTTCCAGCGCGACTTCAACGTTCCCGCGGAAACGTACCTCGCGATCGACGCGCCGAATTCCGCGAACAGCATTCATGATTCCTCCGGCAATTATCTTTTTTCCCTCGTGTTCAAGTCGACAGGTCCGCCGGAAAGCGCGCAGTGGATCACCGTGTTCAATCTCCTGCTCAACCTGTCGGGGTTTCTTTTCATGCTGCTGTTCCTGCGAAGCGAGAGCGACCTGCTGTCGGCGCACACGGGGAAAAAATGGGCACCCGTGCTTTTCGGCGGCTCCGTTCTTCTCCTGCGTTTCCTGGCGATCCGTACCGGGTTCCCGCATGCGTTCTACGACCTGACGATCTTCGGCCCAAAGTTCTACGGCGACGCTGATTCATTCTGGAACGCGAACCTCGGCGATTTTCTCATCAACGCATTCATCCTGCTTTACCTCGCGGCGTACATGACGCGTTTTCTCCGGGAATGGAAATTCACCGCATTGAAGACCACATGGAAAAAGCTCGCGGCCGGCACGGCGCTTTTCCTGCCTGTTTCCCTCGCCGCGTGGGCCGTGAACAGCATGATCTCGGGACTGGTGAAGAACTCGGATATTTCGTTCAACGTCAATAACCTGTTCAGTCTTTCCGGGTACAGCTACTGCGGATTGCTGCTCGTTGCGCTGCTGCTCGCCTCGTTCTTCCTTATCACCGACCGCTTCATCAAAATGATGCGCGTGCTCGTGCCGGAGAATTCACTGCGGTGGTACGCGTTCATTGCGGCGGGATTGCTGCACACGCTCATCCTTCATCTTTCCGGTTCGGTCGACCTGATCGCCGTGCTGTGGCCGTACGCCATTTTCTTCATCCTGCTCAACTGGAACACGGACAACGACAGCGCGTATTCGTTCTCGCTCATCGTGCTGCTCGTTTTCATCTTCGCGTTCTACGCCACCCACATGCTGCTCAAGCAGAGCACGAACAAGGAGCATGACAGCCGCAAGGTGTTCGCCGAAAAACTGGCGGCGGAGCAGGACCCGATCGCTGAACATCTTTTCACCGAATTCGAAAGCAAGCTCACGTACGACACCGTGCTGATCAATTACACGCGTCCGCCGTTCCAGGATTTCAGCGCGTTCGAAAAAAGAGTGCAGCAGCAATATTTCAGCGGCTACTGGGACAAATACGAAGTGAAGGTGACGTTCTTCGACACCATGTGCACACCGGTGATCCGCTCGTCATCGCCGTACTCCGACAACATCCTGCATTTCGAGGAGATGGAAGAGAACCAGGGCTCGCCGACGTTCAGCAACAACTTCTTTTACCTCGACAATAATTCCGGCCGCATTTCCTATCTCGCGAAAGTCGTGATGCAGGAGCCCGGCAGGGAAAAACCGCTGGGGCAGGGAACGCTGTTCATCGAGCTCGATTCAAAGCTGATGTCGGAAGAGATCGGTTTCCCGGAACTTCTGCTCGACCGCGAGCTGGGCATCAACCAGAAGCTCGTCAATTATTCGTACGCGAAATACAAGAACGGGAAACTGGTCAACCATTCCGGGAAATTCCAGTACAACCTCACGCCGGATATTTACGCACCGTACAAGCAGCACGACCAGTTCCTCGAGGGCAACGGGTGGTGCCATCTCATTTATCGTCCCGATAACGCGACTGTCGTCATCCTCAGCATGCCCGAAGAAGGCTGGCTCGACATGACGACGAGCTTCTCGTACATTTTCGCGCTGTTCAGCCTCCTACTGCTCGTTTCACTTTCCGTGCGCCAGCTCGTGCTCGTCGGACCGACGTTCTCGAACCTCAGCTTCCGTTACCGCATACAGCTCGTGCTCGTGATGATCGTGCTGGTTTCGCTCGGACTTTTCGGCGGCGGCTCGATCTATTACATCCGCCAGCAATACCAGGCGAAGAACACGGAGATCATCAGCGAAAAAGGAAGATCGGTGGTGCTCGAGCTGGAGAACAAGCTGGAGGATACGAAGCTCACGCCCACGTACCGCGATTATGCGACGTACCTGCTGAAAAAATTCTCCAACGTCTTTTTCACCGACATCAACCTCTTCGATGTGCACGGCAATCTTTACGCATCGTCGCGGCCGAAAGTGTTCGAAGAAGGACTCGTTTCCTCCAAGATGAACCCGGAAGCGTACCGCGAGATGCGTCTCGAGGAAAAATCCGAATTCGTGCACGACGAGAACATCGGCAACCTCAACTACCTCTCGGCCTACCTGCCGGTGAAAAGCCAGGACGGGCAGATCCTCGCGTACCTGAACATCCCGTATTTCGCGAAGCAGAGCGATCTTGAAAAGGAAATTTCCACGTTCCTCGTTGCGCTGATCAACGTGTACGTGCTGCTGTTCGCATTGTCGGTGCTGGCCGCGATTTTCATTTCGAATTACCTCACGCACCCGCTCCGGCTCATCCAGGAAAAAATGCGGCAGGTGAAGCTCGGGCGGCAATCGGACCAGATCGAGTGGAAGAACAAAGACGAGATCGGCAGCCTCGTGAGCGAATACAACCGCATGATCAGCGAGCTGGCGCACAGTGCGGAGCTGCTCGCGCAGTCGGAACGCGAGAGCGCGTGGCGTGAAATGGCCAAGCAGGTGGCGCACGAGATCAAGAACCCGCTCACGCCGATGCGGCTGAGCATCCAGCTGCTCGAACGCGCTTACCGCGACAAGGCACCCGACATCGACCAGAAAGTGGAACGCCTTTCGAAAACGATGCTCGAGCAGATCGACACGCTTTCTTCCATCGCGAGCGCATTCTCCGATTTCGCAAAAATGCCGAAGCCGAACAACGAAGGCATGGACCTGAAAGCGCTGGTGCAAAACGCGATCGACCTGTTCCACGAGACGAGCGAAACGACGGATTTCCATTTCGACAGCAACGGCATGGAAACCGCATGGATCTGCGCCGACAAGGAACAGCTGCGCCGCGTGTTCAACAATCTTTTCCGCAACGGCATACAGGCCATTCCCGAAGGCCGCAAAGGAAGAATAGACGTAACACTCAGCCGGCAGGGAAAAAATTTCATCGTCTCGGTGAAAGACAACGGAAGCGGCATCGCCGATGAAGTGATCGATAAAATCTTCGTGCCGAATTTCACCACGAAAACCGCCGGCATGGGACTCGGTCTCGCCATGGTGAAGAACATCGTCGAAAGCTGCAGCGGTACGATCTGGTTCGAGACGACAAGGGAAAAAGGGACGACGTTTTATGTAAGCTTTCCGGAGTTTGAAGAATAAAACCCCGTTTCATTGCCCGGGTTGGTGACGGAAGTCATATTCTGAGGCGACCATTGTCATCCCCACGTTTTTATTTGCAGGCCTTTTTTGTAAAATCAATTGACCCGCAAATGAAAAGTTTACCAGATACCGTAAGGGGCGGCATTTACGAAGCCCTGTTCAATAAAGCAGCGGAGGGCGTAATAGCTATCGACAGGCAACAGGACATCCGTCTTGTGAATCCCTGCGCTGAACGACTTCTCGGGTATTCGGGAGATGATCTGAAAGAAAAGAAGCTGAGCGATATTTTCGAACCGGCTGCAAGGAGAGAAATGATGCAGTGGTACGAGAATATTTTCAATGACCGGAGAACGGACCCGGGAGGAAGAACCGTTACCACCCTGCTGAAAAAAGACGGCACCGGTTTGCCGGTCGAGATTGATGCCTATAACCATCTCCTTACGGAGGAAGGGCCGTTCCTGATCGCGTTGTTCTGCGACATCAGGGAACGCAGGCAGGCGG
>DASTSF010000461.1:0-9497 GCA_035760825.1 Bacteroidia bacterium | reverse complement strand
CTGACCTTCTTTGTAGCGCGGCGTTACCTTTTCTCACGCAAATCGCACAACGCGATCAATATCGTTACCGGGATATCGGTCGCCTGCGTGGCCGTTGTCACCGCTTCGCTCATCATCATTCTTTCCGCCATGAACGGTCTTTCCGATCTCGTGGAAACGCTGTACAATTCGTTTCACGCCGACGTCCGCATAACGCCTGCGAAAGGAAAAGTGTTCATTCCCGATTCCATGAAGGTGGAAGAGCTGAAAAAAATCCCGGGCGTGGCCTGGTATACGGAGATCGTTGACGAGAACGCGCTGGTCGAGAACAGCGATCGCCAGCTGATCGTCACGATGCGCGGCGTGGAAGACGATTACCACGAGTTCACGCATTTCGATTCCGTCGTGAAGCAGGGACGGTTTTCGCTCCACCCGCAGGGAAGGATCGGCGCGGTGGTGGGACAGGAAATTGCCGCACGCATGGACCTTGTCGAGCTTTCGCAGCTCAACCTTTACGTTCCGAAACGCGACCGCAACCTCGTGGTCGATCTCAGCAACATGGACGACGAGCCGTTCAACAAGGAAGTCGCATACGTTTCCGGGCTTTATTCCGTCAGCAGCGATTTCGACGGGAAATACGTCATCCTTCCGATAAAGAACGTGCGCGAGCTGATGGACTATACGAAAGAATGCAGCAGCGTGGAAATGGGTGTCAGTCCCGGCGCGGACAAGGACGAGGTGCTGCAGAAAATAAAATCCGTCATGGGTCCGCAATTCCTGGTGCAGAACCGTTACCAGCAGAACGAAGTGCTTTTCAGCACGCTCAAATCGGAAAAGATGTGGACGTTCCTCATTCTTCTCTTCATTCTTTTCATCGCCACATTCAACACGATCGGTTCGCTCACGCTGCTCATCATCGAAAAGAAAAAAGACATCGGCATTCTCTGGAGCATGGGCTCCGATCTTCCTTCCATCCGCCGCATCTTTTTCACGGAAGGTTTGCTCATTTCCTTCACCGGGACCATTGCCGGCATGATCATCGGGCTTACGCTTTGTTTTTTGCAGAAGCAATTCGGGCTCATTCACCTCAGCGAAGGTTTTGTCGTCGACGCTTATCCTGTCGCAGTAAAATGGATGGACGTTCTTCTCATCGGCGCAGCAGTGACGGCGATCGGGCTTCTCGCAGCATGGTTCCCGGTACGCGTTTACACCAAAAAATACCAGTCCGTAAAATTCAGCGGCTGAATTTCCCTGTTCATAGACGGATAATTTAATTTCTCCGAAATCATCTTGACTGGAGTTAATGTTTGCTTAAAGAAGCAGACACAGCCGGGAAGTAATTTTGGGCGTGTCCTTCAATCTTTTCAGTTATCTCTCTATGGGAATATTCGCCCCGAAAGAAAAATCGAAGCTCCGTTCCTTCATCAAAAAGAACGTTGACGAACAAACTGAAAAGTACCGCTCCGACAACGTCGCCATCCTCAACCATTACAAAGCGGAAAATTCCCGGCTCATGGCGCTCGCCGACAGCATGCGTTATGCCGCGCACCTCCAGACCGCATTGCTGCCTTCTGAAAAAGACCTGCAGGATATCGCGGGCGAATCATTTTTCATCGCCGTTCCCCGCGATACGCTGAGCGGCGATTTTACCTGGTTCACACGATCGGGATCGAAGATCATCATCGCTGTTTCGGATTGTACCGGTCACGGCGTTCCGGGCGCGCTCATGGGCGTTCTCGGTATCAGCCTGCTCAACCAGGTCGTGCTGGAAGAAAGATGCTTCGAGCCTTCCTTCATCCTGCGCCGGCTGGATGAAAAGCTGCGCAAAACTTTTCACGCGAAGAACGACAACCAGCGCGGATCGTACGACGGAATGGACATCTCCCTCTGCCGCATCGATACGGCCACGGGAAAAATTTCCTATGCCGGCGCCATGCGTTCCGCGTGGATCATCCACGAGGAAATGGTGACAGAGCTGAAAGGCGCGCGTTACCCGCTCGGCGGCCTCCGCCTCGAAGAGAACCGGGAATATCCTTCCATAGAAATGACGTACGTGCCGGGCTCGATGCTGTACATGTTCACGGATGGCTACACCGATCAGTTCGGCGGACCTTCCTCGCCCGAAGGCGGAAAAAAGCTGACACGCCGCCGCCTCCGCGACCTTGCCGTCTATTGCCACCGCATGAACATGCGCGAGCAGCGCGACCAGTTCCTGGAGTTTTTTCTCCTCTGGAAAGACCAATACGAGCAGGTAGATGATGTAACTTTGCTGGGAGTCCGGCTGAGGTAATTACCGGTTTTCATCATGGATAATGCTTTCTGGAACAATGCAGGCGTTCTCGGGCAGGCGCTGTTCGGTTACGCGACTTTCTTCCTGCGCTATCTTGTTTTTGCAGGAGGAGCCTGGCTGTTTTTCTATGTTCTTTTCCGCAGGAAGGTTTTGTTCAAACGGATACAGGAAGAATTCCCGCCGCGTTCGAAGATCCGGACGGAGATCCTTTATTCCCTGCTCACGTTTGTCATTTTCGCGTGCGTCGGTGTGATCCTCGCCTGGTTCCGCAGGCACGGCTACACGCAGCTGTATTTCCATTTAAGCGATTACCCGCTCTGGTGGTTTTTCCTGAGCATCCCGCTCATGCTGCTGCTGCACGATGCATGGTTCTACTGGACGCACCGCTTCATGCACCTGAAAAAGATCTTCCCGCTTTTTCACAAAGTGCATCACCTTTCCAACAACCCTTCTCCCTGGGCCTCGTTCTCGTTTCACCCGCTGGAAGCCGTGGTCGAAGCAGGAATCCTTCCGCTCATCGCGTTCACCCTGCCGGCGCACCCGCTTGCCATTCTTATTTTTCTTTTGATGATGACGGTCATGAATGTGATCGGGCACCTGGGATATGAAATATTCCCTTCCGGCTTTACGAAGAACTCCATTACGAAATGGAGCAATACGTCAACGCATCACAACATGCATCACCGCCTCGTGAAATGCAATTACGGGCTTTACTTTAATTTCTGGGACAGGATCATGGGAACCAATCATGAAAAATACCATGAGCAGTTCGAAGAGGTGGCGGGAAGAAAAAGAAAAGATGACCTCAGTTCCGGGCGATCTTCTTCGTGAACAGAACATTCCCGTCCGCCGTTTCCGCACGCATGAAATAAATTCCGGGAGCGAGCGGCTTCGGTGAGAACGAAAAGCTCACATCGCCTTCGTTCACTTTATCCTGCAAAAGCACATCGACACATTTTCCGTTCACGTCATACACGGCGAAACGGATCACCTGTGCCTGCGGGTTGAAGAATTTCACACCCACCGATTCCGCAAAGGGATTGGGAAAAACGTCTGCATCGCCCGCAGAAGAAGCAGCTGCCGGCGCACTGATGCCCACGTCATTCGAAACACCGAGCTGCGCCACCCACGTTGCGTGCTGGTGATTGGTCGTGGCCCACATCCCGTTCACCCAGCAGGTGCCGAGCTCATCGAATTTCCGCTGTATGCCCGAATAATCGCCCCATCGTTCATCCCCGGAAAGCACATTGATGTAGGACAATCCCGCTTTCACGGTCGTGCGCGTGGAATAATTCCCGCTTCCGTCCGAAACGACAGCGCACACGCCGGGAAATGTGATCGTGTCCGAATAAAGGAAAACGATCATCGCCGTATTGTCTGCGGGTCCGCCATAACCGGCATAGGCAATATTCGGGTAGCCGAAATCGAGCGATGTGTCGGAGATCATATTCGCAGTCAGCGAAGGTGAAGAGCTTACGTTCGCGATCATGCCATGATAAACGGCGCTTGTCCCCGTCGACGTGTCCATCGTGTTGCTCACATACTGGATGATGCCGTTCTGTATAAATGCGCCGAGGATACGCGAATCATTCGTCGCCAGGTTCCCAGTACCGCCCGGCTGGCGGGCATTCGGCGGCATAAAGTAATCGCGGTTACTGACCAGCGCGGTTACTGTCACCTGCTGGACCGGTGAGTTCGCCGTATCCGCCACGTGCACGAGAAAAACGGTGTCGTTCGCCGCATCGAGGTTGCGTTCGGAAAGAAAATACATGTCCGGCCCGGCGAAAGTATTTCCGCCACCCTCAACAGGACACAGATTGCGCACATTCCTCCCGTTGAAATTGATGCCGCTGTGCAGTTCAGTCCGCAACGTATCACCGGCGTAGCCGTCCCATTTGTTCAGCTGCCAGATCACGGTCTGCACGAACCCCGCCTGCCACGTCATGTTATCATGCAGGAGATTCACCGTCACGAAAAGCTCGTTGTGATTGACAGAGATCATCGGGTAATCGCTCCACAGCGAATCGTTGAACGGGTTGCCCGGAACCTGGTACAGGTTGTACGCGCCATTCGCGGAATCCGTTTGCGAAAACCCGATCATGATGTGCGTGCTGCCGGAAGAATACCCCGCAAGGCACACGAGGATGAAGCGGTCGGCTTCGGGATCGTAGATCACTTTCGGATCGTACTTCGTCGCGCTGTTGCCGAGCGTGATGGCCCAGCTGGTGAGCGACTGCACGCCAAGCACGGTTCCCGTTGACGACCGGTAACGGAAAATATTGCTGTTCTGCACGGAGATAAGATGGCCGTTGTTGGCGATCGCCACTTCATTGTCGTTCGGTGTGCTGTTGTTGAACCCGTTCCCGTTCAGGTTGATCCCCATCACCGGTGCGCCGGGTTGCGTGGCCGTGCGCTGCGCCTGCTGCGCAGGATGTTTTTTCCCGCGGTAAAGCGCGGCAAGACTGTCCTTGATGCGCGGATCCGCTTCGTCAGAAATTTCGTCGGCTTCCACCGTCTGCACGAGCACGGGGTTCCAGTCTTTTTTTTCATCCGGGGGTGCTGAAACGCCTGCGGGCGGAATGCGCATCGGTGTGCTCACCTGCGCGAAGACCAAAGCCGGAAGAATAACTGCAGCAACAAAAGTTAGTTTCTTCATAGTATTACAAGTTAGGCATTTTCCGCCTTTTTTCAGACCCTGCGGAACGCCTTCACGTCGATATCGTTCATGCAGCGGAAATGTCCTTTCGGGCATTCTTTAAAACCGATCTTGGAACAGGGCCGGCAGGAAAGATCTTTCACTTCGATCATTTCCGAACCTTCACCCGGCAGGTACGGGTACATTCCGAAAGCCGGAACCGTGTTTCCCCAAACGGAAAATATTTTTTTACGGAACGCCGCGGCAATGTGCATGAGTCCCGTGTCGTGCGCGATCACCGCTTCCGCCTGCTTCACAACCGAGGCCGACTGGTTCAGGCTGAACATCCCGCATGCGTTGAACACTTTTTCCCCGCAGCGTCTCCGGAGCTCTTCTCCCCTCGCCGAGTCTTCTTTTCCGCCAAGCAGGATGACCGGCAGACGAAGCACATCGATGATCTGTTCCATTTTGTCAATGGGAAGCTGCTTCGTTCCGAACCTGGCGCTGGCGGTGACCGCAATGAATTTTTCGCGGTGCGTTGCGGGAAAGACACCGGGATTTACTTCGTCCTTTTCGGGGATAAAATAATCAAGACCGTTACCGTCGTTCTTCACGCCCAGCGTTTTCACCGTTTCGAAATAGCGGTCGACGATGTGAACATCCGGCAAACGGTTGATCCGCGCATTGACGAGCAGCCATTTTTCGCTGTTCAGCTTGGGAAAGGATGCAGATTCTTTTTTCAGCAGCTTCTTCACCTGCTGCGAACGCAGGTTGTGGTGCAGGTCGACGACAAAATCGTAGTTGTTTTTTTTCAGCTCGTCCGCCGCTTCGGAAACTTTTTTCCGGATCGTGATCACGCGGTCGATATTCGGATTGGAAGCGACGATACCCGCAAAATTTTCCTTCGTCAGGTAATGAACCTCCGCCTGCAGCTGCGCCTTCAGGCAGCGTACCACCGGCGTCGTGAGCACGATGTCGCCGATGGAGCTGAAACGTATGACGAGCACTTTTTTCACCCGCCGAAAAATAAGAAGAGAATGTCCATAAAAAAAGAAAGCCGCTGTACACAGCGGCTTTCCGGAAAAGCATTAACCGATTACTGGTTGAAGGTCATAGAACCCTGGTCGCTGTCTGTTGAGCTTCCGGCGGTGCTCGTACCGTTCCAGGTGATCTTCATTTCTTTGTTCTTCAGCTCGTCGAGGTACCATACCGTAGCGGGAGCGCTGTCGCCGGTGTACGACGATGTGGTCGTGGTGGTGGAAGAGCCGGCAGCCACAACATCCGTGTTGGAAAGCTCACGCATAACGATGTGATCTTTGTTCTTGTCGTCGCCGATCTTGCCCGTGAAGTTCCAGGTACCGGTAGACGTTTGCGTGTCCGTGTAGGCAAACGGGGTCGTGTAGGTATCGGTAGTCACCATTTTGTAGGTGCCGTCCTTCTCAAAGTTTACCGTAACCGTCTCTCCGTTGGTGCTGGAGTTGCTGCCTTGCGTAACCGTAATGTTCGTACCATCCCAGGTGTAGGTCGTAGTAGAGCTTCCGTTGGACATGGTTTCCGTACCTGCTTTCAGGGTCCAGTCGCCAACAACACGGCCTTTGCGCGTGTGCAGTGACATGAACGGATCATCCGGTCCTTTTTTACATCCTACGAATGCAAGGGAAGAGAGCATCATCCCGGCGAGAGAAATTTTTACAATGTTTTTCATGTTGTTTTAGAAGGGTTTAATGGTTTTTAGCGGTGCAAATGTAGGCAAGTATTCGCAAAAACAAAAAAAGCATAAAGCAATGACTATCAATATTATGCAAATTCGCAGTAAAGGGATTGTAAAACCGCGTGCGGTGCTGCGCCGTATCCAATAAGTATCTTTGCGCGATGATCCTCACCGATACCCACGCGCATTTATATTCTTCGAAATTCGACAGCGACCGTAACGAGATGATCCGGAGATCGATCAGTGCCGGCGTAACGAGAATTTTCCTGCCCGCCATCGATTCGGAAAGCCACGCTGCGCTGGTTCAACTGGCGGAAGAATGGCCGGAAAACTGTTTCCCGATGATGGGCCTTCATCCCACTTCCGTCGATCCGGCTACGTTTGAGCAGGAAAAAACGCTGGCGGAAGACTGGTTCTCGCGAAAAAAATTCATCGCCGTGGGTGAGACGGGCATCGATCTTTACTGGGACAAAACACATCTCCGTCTCCAGCAGGAATCTTTTGCCTGGCAGGTGGAGCTTGCTAAAAAACTCGGTCTCCCCGTCGTCATTCATTCGCGCAATGCTTTCAGCGAATGTTACGAGATCGTGAAAGAACGGCAGGACGGTTCGCTGAAAGGCGTTTTTCACTGCTTTTCCGATGGCATCGCGGAAGCGGAAAAAGTGATCGCGCTCGGCAATTTTTACATGGGCATAGGCGGTGTGCTCACCTACAAAAATTCCGGGCTCGATGCGGTGGTGAAAAAATTCGGGACAGACCCGTTCGTGCTGGAAACGGATGCGCCTTACCTTCCTCCTGTTCCGCATCGCGGGAAACGCAATGAAAGCGCGTACACTGCGATCGTCGCGGAAACCATGGCGAACATCCTGCAGCGGCCGGTGGAAGAGATCGCGCAGGCCACCACTGAAAACTCAAAAAAGCTTTTTGGCATCTGACATGGCGAAAAAATCCTCCATCCTCCTCATTTACACCGGCGGCACGATCGGGATGATCAAAGATCCCGTAACGGGAAGACTGAAGCCGTTCAACTTCGAGCGCCTGCTCGACGAAGTTCCCGAACTGCGGAAATTCGACATCAACATCGATACGTTTTCCTTCGATCACCCGATCGATTCATCCAACATAAACCCCGGCATGTGGGTGAGCATGGCGGAAATTATCCGCGATAATTACACGAAATACGACGGGTTTGTCATTCTCCACGGCTCGGATACAATGGCGTATTCGGCTTCTGCGCTCAGCTTCATGCTCGAAAACCTGGCAAAGCCCGTAATCCTCACCGGCGCACAGCTTCCCATCGGCACGATACGCACGGACGGAAAGGAAAACCTCATCACCGCGATAGAGATTGCAGGAACGAAAAAGAACGGGAAACCCGTTGTGCCCGAGGTGTGCATTTATTTCGAATTCCGTTTATACCGCGGCAACCGGACGAACAAGTTCAACGCAGAACATTTCCGCGCTTTCCATTCGCCCAACTATCCTCTGCTTGCTGAAGCAGGCGTGAATATTCATTTCAATGAGAATGCCATCGCCCCGCTGCCCCGGAAAAAGCTGAGTGTGCACACGAAATTCGACACGCGCATTGCCGTGCTGAAGCTTTTTCCCGGCATCACGAAAGAAGTGGTCGAAGCTTACACGAAAAACAAAAGCATCCGCGCCATCGTGCTGGAGACGTTCGGCTCGGGCAACGCATCGACTGAAAGATGGTTCATTACATCGCTTGAGAATGCGATACACAGCGGGAAGATCATCCTCAACATTACGCAATGCGCAGCGGGAAAAGTGCAGCAGGGACGCTATGAAACCAGCGCGGAGCTGCTGCGCATCGGTGTTACCGGGGGAAGCGACATGACCACGGAAGCGGCCACCACGAAACTGATGTTCCTGCTCGGAAAAGAAAAAGACCCTGCGCGTATCCGCAAAGAGCTGTCAGCTTCTCTTCGCGGCGAACTGGGCAAATAGCCGGAACTTTATTTCGCCCTGTTCATTTCATCCTCCCCGCTCTTCTTCGTGGTGTCACGCTGGTACTGCGATCTTCCGAACTTCCACGAAAACGAAATGTACACGCGGCGGCTGTCGAAATTTCCACGCACAACAGTGTTGGCATCCTGGTAGATCGCCGTTCCATTGACGTACGTCCGCCAGAGAATATCGTTGAAATTGACGGCAACCGTTCCTTTTCCACCCGCAAAGTTTTTCCGCACGCCGCAGTTAAGACCGTAAAGCGGCTGTTCCAGCCAGATCCCGTTCCGGTTCAGCGAACGGTAAAACAGCGACACTTCCGCGCTCCAGTTTCTTTTCAGCGTGATGATGTTGTCCGAATTCACGATCCATGTCCACTGCGAACGGTCGAAACCGCCGCCCGTCAGCGAACCGAAATAATGATCGTAGAAAACCGTAACCGCGGTTACGGTTGTAAACCACGATGTGACCGGCCAGGAAACAGAACCGAGTGCGCTGGCGGAATTGTAGGTCGGAAAATTCTCCGTGCGGTTGTAAAAAATATGCGTGGAATCATCCTGGTGCGGGAACGTCATGAACACGTCGGTCATGTGCAGGTAGCCGAGCGTTACGCTGAGTATCCCCTTATACACGTGCGTCAGCTCGAAGTTGTCGCTGATCTGCGGATGCAGGAACGGGTTGCCCGCATTATACATCACCGGGCTCACGATGAAAAGGAACGGGTTCAGCTCCCCGTAACCCGGCCGGTCGATGCGGCGGCTGTAGGAAAAATTCAATGTGTGGCTGGAATCGACCGCCCAATTAAGGAAAGTGCTTGGGAACAGGTTGAAATAATTCCGCGTGAACGAAGAATCATTCGCCAGCTGCTTTCCATCGGAGATCGTTTCTTCACCGCGGAAACCCAGCTGGAAATCGAT
>DASTSF010000460.1:0-3224 GCA_035760825.1 Bacteroidia bacterium | reverse complement strand
CGGTGGAAACGGATGTTTCGGTAGCGCGGATAACGGTGGTGCCGACGGCGCAGATGCGTTTCTTATTGCGCTTCGCCTCATTCACGATCTCGGTGGCGGATTCGGGAATCTCCAGCTGTTCCGATTCCATTTTGTGCTTGGTGAGATCTTCCACTTCAACGGGACGGAAGCTGCCGAGCCCGACATGAAGTGTAAGCATGGGGAAAGTGACGCCTTTCAGCTCGAGGCGCTTCAGCAGTTCACGGCTGAAGTGCATGCCCGCCGTGGGTGCGGCAACAGCGCCTTCGACACGCGCGTAAACCGTCTGGTAACGTTCCGCATCATCGGGCTGCAGCGGGCGGCGGATGTATTTCGGGATCGGCGTATTGCCGAGCGATTCGATCGTTTTTTTGAACTCTTCCCAAGGACCGTCGAACAGGAAACGCAGCGTGCGTCCGCGTGAGGTCGTATTGTCGATGACTTCAGCCACGAGCGAATCGTCGTCGCCGAAGTAAAGCTTGTTGCCGATGCGGATCTTCCGTGCGGGATCGACGAGCACGTCCCACAGGCGGCTTTCGCGGTTCAGCTCACGGAGCAGGAACACTTCGATCTTCGCGCCCGTTTTTTCCTTGTTCCCGTAAAGGCGTGCGGGAAAAACTTTCGTGTCGTTCAGGATCATCGTGTCCCCTTCGCCGAAATAATTGATGATATCCTTGAAGACCTTATGTTCGATCTTCCCGGTGTCCCGGTGAATAACCATCAGCTTCGATTCATCACGGTTTTTGGCCGGATAATCAGCAACAAGATCACGGGGCAACCCGAATTTAAACTGGGAAAGTTTCATCAAGATTGGAATTTATTGCCGGAAAGCGCTGGTCGTCAGGATACTGCACTGCAAAAAAGGTCATTATTCCGGCGTTGTGTTTTTATTAACAGGCGGCAAATATATCCTTAGCGATACCCCATTGTCAAGTGTTTTGCCGTTTTTCCCGAAAAATTAACCGGCAGGACGATTACGCCTGGCTCCGGAACAGATGCGCCCCCTGTTTCCCCAATTATTGTAAAAAAGCCGCCGTTTATCCGGACAGGGCATTTTGATCGGAAACATTGAACGAATATTGACGTAAGAAAACGAACACGATCACCCGCATGACCCCTCGCCAGCTTTCCATAAAGAAAACAGTTCTTTTCGGGCTTTCCCTGCTTTTCTGGGTTCCGGTCATCCTGCTCAGCCTTTTGCTAGTGCAGCAGACGATCCCGTATTTCTCGTTCCGCCCCGATTCGAACTTTCTCATTGAGCGCCTGGCGCTTTACGCAAAGCCGGTGTGGAAGATCAGCTTCTACATTCATATCACCGCCGGGATGTTCTGCATTCTCACAGCGCTGCTGCAGTTCTCGTCGTGGATCCTGAAAAAAAGAAAAAAGATCCACGTGACGGCTGGAAAGATCTACGTGTTCGTCGTGCTGCTCCTGGGCGCGCCCAGCGGATTTTACATGACGTTCTTCGCGAAAGGCGGTTACTGGGAACGCGCCTGCTTCATGCTCATGGCCGTTTTCTGGTTTTACAGCACGTACCGCGGATTCGCTACCGCCGCCCGCGAAAAGAATTATGTGGCACACAAATACTGGATGATACGTTCGTACGCCATGGCGCTTACCGCGGTTTCGTTCCGTGTGCTCCATATCGTATTTCACCAGTACGGCATGAACGATTTCGACAACTACGCGATCTCGCTCTGGATAAGCGTTTTCGGAAATGCGCTCATCGCGGAAGCGATCGTCTGGTATTCTGCAAAAAATTACATGAAAACTTTAACTGCCTGAACCCATGAAAATCATTCTCACTCTTTCGATCGCCGCAATGATCTCCGCCGGTATTTACGGTGCAACCGATATGCTGCATGATGTTGCTTCCGGGAAAATGATCCGTTACAACGACGGCATCCCGGATGCGCAGAAAAAAATGGAAGCGGAAGCGCTGCGGATGAATTCGCAGCGGCAGAAAGCGGCTTCGCGCGACGGAAAGATGATGATGCAGGCCATCGCCGGAAGAGCAGCCACTGAAAGGCCCGAGCCTGTCCGGTTCAAAGCTTCCGAATTTTCAAGAGGAGATTTCTGATCTTTTCTTCAGCGGAAAAAAAGTTGCCGCGATGTAACTTTTTCCTGCTCCCGTGTTATACTACTGGCAACGACGGAAACTACGAATGTTGCCCCACCGAAGGAGAACTTCGGACCGGGAAAGGCAGGGACCGCAGCCACATGTCCCGGTTATCACGTCCGCGTACGATTCCTCCGTATGCGGGCGTCTTTTTTTGCGACGGCGGTTTCTGCCGGTTAACGCAGCAATGCGCGAAAATTTTTGTGAAGCGCGCAGCGGATGCACGGATCGAAGAACCACCGGTTCATCCTTACCTGCAGGCGGCCGGGAATTAATTGTTCCCGCACAGCACTTTCCCTTCCATCTCCGCAGGCACGGGAATGTTCATCAGCGTGAGCAGGGTGGGAGCGATGTCGCACAGTCTTCCGTTGCTGATCTTTTTGTGATCGCTGTCGATGAGAATGCAGGGAACGGGATTGGTCGTGTGTGCCGTGTTGGGTGTTCCGTCGGGATTGATCATGTAATCCGCATTGCCGTGATCGGCGATGATGATGAATGAGTAGCCGTTCTTTATTCCCGCATTCACCACGCGGCCGAGGCAGGCATCCACGGTTTCGATCGCTTTCACCACGGCGCTGTACACGCCTGTGTGACCGACCATATCCGCGTTCGCATAGTTGAGGCAGACAAAATCCGTTTCCCCTTTTTCGATTTCAGCAACGATCGCATCCGTGACTTCCGGTGCGCTCATCTCCGGCCGGAGGTCGTACGTCGCTACTTTCGGTGAAGGGATCATGATGCGTTTTTCGCCGGGAAATTCCTGCTCGCGTCCGCCGCTGAAGAAAAAGGTGACGTGCGGGTATTTTTCTGTTTCCGCGATGCGGATCTGCTTTTTGCCTGCGGCGGAGATCACTTCACCCAACGTTTTTTCCAGGTCGTCCTTTCCGAAAATGACATGCACGTTCCGGAAGCTGTGATCGTACATCGTCATGGTGACATAGTACAGCGGAATGGTTTTCATTCCGTGCTCCGGCATATCCTGCTGCGTGAGCACAGTGGTGATCTCGCGGCAGCGGTCGGTGCGGAAGTTGAAGCAGATCACCGCATCGCCTTCGTGAAGCGTGGCGACCGGGTTTCCCGCATCGTC
>DASTSF010000459.1:0-3236 GCA_035760825.1 Bacteroidia bacterium | reverse complement strand
GCTGGTGGATGTCATGAACGCATCCGATATCCGCATGCTGGGCGGAAAGCTCCTGCCCGGAACGATGGAGATGATCCCCGCGGATAAACCCGGCCAGAAAACCGTGCTGGTTTATTCCTCGCTGCAATTCGACACACCGATGGATGATAATTTTTTCACGGTGGAGAACATGAAAAACGCAAAATGACGCAACCATGTACCTGAGGCTCGCATGGCGAAACATCTGGAGGAACCGACGGCGGACGCTGATCACGGCGGCCTCTGTCTTCATGGCCGTCATTCTTTCGGTAGTGACGCGTTCGCTGCAGCTCGGCACATACCAGCGGATGATCGACAATGTCGTGCGTTTTTATTCGGGACACATACAGATACACCAGCGCGGTTATAACGACGAGCAGACGATCGACAACAGCTTCGAACCGAACGACACGCTGAAGAACATCATCGCGAAGAACCGCTTCATCTCTTCATGGGCACCGCGGCTCGAGTCGTTCGCGCTTGCATCCGCAGCAGACCTGACGAAAGGGACGCTCGTTGTCGGTGTTGATCCTGCACCGGAAAACGATCTCACCCGGCTGAAAGCGAAGATCATTTCAGGAGGATATTTTGACAGGAACGACAAAAGCGTTCTCGTCGCCGAAGGACTGGCCGCGTACCTGCATCTCGGCGTGAATGATACGCTCGTGCTGTACGGGCAGGGTTATCACGGCGCGATGGCGGCGGGAAAATACCCCGTGAAAGGCATTCTCCGCTTTCCGTCGCCGGAGCTGAACAACGGGATCGTCTACATGCCGCTTCCTCTTGCGCAGGAGCTGTACGGCACCGGCGACCGTTACACGAGCATCGTTATGCTCACGAAAGAAAACGTGGAAGCGTCAACGGTTGCTGCGCAGCTGAGATCCGCCACGGGAAAAATGAATTTCGAGGTCATCGGCTGGGAGGAGATGATGCCGGAGATGGTGCAGGCGATACAGGCGGATAATTCAGGCGGCGTGATCGCCATTGCTGTGCTTTACCTGATCATCTCGTTCGGGATCTTCGGTACCGTGCTGATGATGCTGGCGGAACGTATGCATGAATTCGGCATCCTCGTTTCCATCGGCATGAAAAAGCTGAAGCTGGCGTTCGTCGTGCTGCTCGAAGTGATCATGATCACCGGTCTCGGCGTGGTGATGGGCACGATCGGCGGCATACCGATTATCGCTTGGTTCCATTCGCACCCGCTGCGCATGAGCGGCGACATGTCAGCGTACATGCAGCGCTTCGGCATTGAGCCGGTGTTCCCGTTCTCGGCCGATCCGTCCATCTTTTTTTCACAGGCGCTCATTGTTTTTTCGATCAGCGCATTGATCGGGATCTACCCGCTGGTGCGCCTGTCGAGACTGAATGTCATTAATGCATTAAAAAACTAACCTATGCTCGCGCTCGTTGCCTGGAGAAATATTTGGCGAAACAAAATGCGAAGCATCGTGCTCCTCTGCTCGATCGTTCTCGGCATCTGGGGCGGCACGTTCATCACCGGGTTCATGATGGGGATGATGGAGCAATACGTGGACATCGTCATCGAAGGACAGCTTTCCCACATGCAGGTGCACAACCCGGGGTTCAAAAAAGACAAGGACATACATTTCGCGATCGGCGGTGCGGATGAGCTCGTAAAAAACATAAGCGGAATTCCCGGGGTGCGTGCCGCAAGCGCGCGGATGATCGTCAACGGCATGGCAACTTCACCCGTCACCGGCGCAGGCGTGAGCATCAGCGGGATCGATCCTGCGCATGAAGATTCGGTGACGCGTATCGGCGATCATGTCATCGACGGGACCTATTTCACAGGGACGAAGCACAACCCGGTCCTCATCGGTGAAAAGCTGGCGAAAAAGCTGAAAGTGAAAGTCGGCGGAAAGATCGTGCTCACCTTCCAGGATGTGAACAACAACATCACAGCCGGCGCCT
The DNA here is from genome assembly GCA_035760825.1 of Bacteroidia bacterium. Taxonomy (GTDB): domain Bacteria; phylum Bacteroidota; class Bacteroidia; order Palsa-965; family Palsa-965. Next base: position 1,283 of record DASTSF010000459.1, on the reverse strand, counting down.
TCCGCGTAACCGGGATTTTCCACTCGCGCAGCTCCGCCGTCGACGCTTCGCAGGTGTTCGTGCGCAGTTCCGATCTTTCACCGCTGCTCGGGCAGCAGGACAGCATCCACGAGATCGCGATACTGCTGAAGAGCAACAACGATCTTTTGCGCGTGCAGGCGCAGGTGAAGAAAATCTGCCCGGGGCTTCTCGTCGAGAACTGGAAGGAGCTGCAGCCCGACCTCAACGTGCTCGTGGAGACGATGGGAGAGAAAACGTACGTCATCATCACGATCATCCTGCTCGCTTTGCTGTTCGGGATCACCAACACGATGCTGATGGCCGTGCTGGAACGCACACGCGAGATCGGCATCCTGATGGCGATCGGCATGAACCGGAAACGTGTTTTTTCCATGGTCATGCTCGAAACCATTTTCCTTGCGCTCATCGGCGGACCGCTGGGCCTGCTGTTCGCATGGATCACGATCCATTTCACCGGCACGTCCGGCATCGATCTTTCCGCGTTTGCGCAGGGACTTTCTTCCTTCGGCTTCGACAGCACGATTTACCCGACACTGCAGGCCGGACAGTATGAGAATATCTTTTTCATGGTGCTCGGCACTTCCGTGCTTGCCGCCGTTTATCCTTCACTGAAAGCGTTGCGCCTGAAACCGGCGGACGCGATCCGGAAAATCTGAAACGTCATGACCATCATCGAAACCATCCACCTGAAAAAAGTGTACAACGAAACATCGTTTCCCGTTACTGCTGTGAACGATGTCAGCCTCAAGATCGAGAAAGGGGAATTCACGGCGATCGTAGGTCCTTCGGGTTCGGGAAAAACGACGCTGCTGAACGTTATCGGCGGACTCGATCATGCGACAGACGGGAAAGTGATCATTGCCGGGAAAGACATCACGCACATGAGCGAGAACGAGCTGATCGATTTCCGTCTCCACAACATCGGCTTCGTGTTCCAGGCGTACAACCTTGTTCCGGTGCTTACCGCGAAAGAAAATATTTCGTTCGTGATGCTGCTGCAGAAAAAAACAAAATCAGAACGTGAACGGCGCGCCAAAGAATTGCTGAAGGAAGTCGGGCTCGAGGACCGCACCGACAACCGTCCCTCCGAGCTTTCGGGCGGACAGCAGCAGCGTGTTGCCGTTGCGCGCGCGCTGGCCTCGCGTCCTGCGTTCGTGCTTGCCGACGAGCCTACGGCCAACCTCGATTCGAAATCGGCGTCCAACCTGCTCGACATCATGGCGAAGCTGAACCAGGAAGAAAGCATGACGTTCATTTTTTCA
>DASTSF010000458.1:0-6150 GCA_035760825.1 Bacteroidia bacterium | reverse complement strand
CACGGCAATGAACAATTCGAGCAGGTCGCTTTCAATCCGCGGCAGAACAACTTCCGTTTCCGGATCGCCCATGCGGCAGTTGTATTCGATCACTTTCGGCTCGCCATTGTCATTCATCAGGCCGATGAAAATAAAACCCACGTACCCGGTGCCGTCCTTTTTCAACCCTTCTATCGTGGGGATGACAATGCGCTCTTCAACTTTTGCGATAAATGCTTCGTCAGCAAACGGAACCGGGGAAACCGCGCCCATGCCGCCCGTGTTCAGGCCCGTGTCGCCTTCACCGATGCGCTTGTAATCTTTCGCGGCGGGAAGAATTTTATACGAAACTCCGTCCGTAAGCACGAAAACGGAAAGCTCTATTCCTTTCAGGAATTCCTCGATGACGACCTTCGCGCTGGCGCTGCCGAACTTCGCTTCCGCGAGCATGGCCGTCAGTTCCGCCTTCGCTTCTTCCAGCGTATGCGGGATAACCACACCTTTCCCGGCGGCAAGGCCATCGGCTTTCAGCACGTACGGCGGAGAAAGCTTTTCGAGGAATTTCAATCCGCCTGCCAGCGTTTCTTTCGTGAACGTCTGGTATGCCGCTGTAGGAATTCCATGACGGATCATGAACTGCTTGGAAAAATCCTTGCTGCCTTCGAGGATGGCGCCGGCCTCCGGCGGACCGATCACGGGAATATTTCCGAGGCGGTTGTCAGCGAGAAAAAAATCGCGGATGCCTTTCACCAGCGGATCTTCCGGGCCGACAATCACCATCTTCACGCCGTTCTCCAGGACAAAATCCGCAACGGCCGGAAAATCCGTCGCGCTCATGTTCACGTTCGTTCCGTGCAGCGCTGTTCCCGCATTGCCGGGCGCGATAAAAAGTTTCGACAGCTTTTTACTTTGAGACAGTTTCCATGCGAAGGCATGTTCGCGGCCACCGCCGCCGAGGAGAAGTACGTTCATGGGGCAAAGGTAATTTGTCCGCCTGAAAATTAACCGGTGCGAATACCCCGGGTGATGATTCAGTCTGCATTTTCACGGTGAAACTTACGGCCCTGTTGTCTTTGCGGCTCATTTTTTCCTGAAGGCCGGAAGACCTGAAAAAACAGGGTTTATTCCGAAAGCGGACCGTTATCCTGTTCTTCCGCTGCGTTCCATTTTCACATTGACTACGCAGATAAATTGCCGCCGGTTCCCTCTTCTTTTTTCTTCCGGTGATCGAGCCCGAAATTGATCCGGAACCAGATGCGTTCGTGGAAGAAATAAAGCAGCATCTTCGTGATCACCTCGAAGCCGCCGATCTTCACACCCGTCATCGGGTTGCCGGTGATGATCCAGCCGAGCAGCATCGTGTCGATCGTTCCGACGATCCGCCAGGTGATCGTTTTCGCCACGTGCCTTTTCACTGACGAGTCTCGTAATTTCAATCGGTCTATGATCATACGGTGAAGTTTACTGGTGTGCCGGTTAAATAAAAGCTGCTTCCGTTTGCCGCTCCGCTTTGTACGCGTTTCTCCTTTCCGGGTTTCGCATTTGTTCAGTGCGTCAATGCGATGACAGGGCCGGTGATGCGCTGTGCAATGAGCCGATCATCACTCCATTGAATTGATCTTCGAAAGAAGCCAGTTCAGGTCGGCAATGTTACGGCTTTCCTCCACTTTCTTCCGGACGATCGCAACTTTCTTTTTCTGTCCTGCGGCGCGCATGAGCTGTGTCGTGTAACGGATGAGGTTGAGATAAATGCTGCGCTGGTAATCGGAAACAAGACGGTTCCTTTTAAGGAACGTGCGGAATGCCGTGGCGTGATAGAAGAAGGAGTCCGCTTCATCGAGCTCGAAATACGTTTTGAGCAGGATGGATTTCGAATCGAGCTGATAATAGAGATCGGAAAAATCCACTTTGCTGAGCAGCTTCAGGGAACGCGAATAATCGCCGGTGGTGAAATACAGGTTGGCGAGATTGTACACGTACGCGTTTTCCCGTTCCGCAGGCAGCAGCTGGTGGCGGTATTTTTCGATGAAGGTTTTCACCCATTCGTATTCCTTCTGGCGCAGGCTGATGGTGACGATGTTCTTGTAATCCCAGTGCGACAGGTAGCCTTCCGACATAAGCACGTTGTTCTCGATCGTGATGCGGTAGATCTCGAACAGCGTCTTCTGCCACGCGATCGCCCCGAGGTTGATCTTCTTGATGCAGTAATTGAGCACGTACTGGTACATCTCGCGCAATTCCGGCAATGTGAATTTCCCTTCGTGCTCTTTCAGCAGCTCGCGGAGATTGAAGAAATGTTCTTCGTTCCCGCTTTCGATCAGCGTCATGAGGATGCGGAAATAAATGCGGATGACCGGCGTGTCCTCGTAGCTTTTGTTCTTCAGGTGCGACAGGATCTCGTCGAGCAGGAAAACGCGGTGCTCGACGGCCAGCACGTTGCGGACATTGAAAATTTCGCAGCAGAGCTGCAGCTTGCGTGCAAGATAAAAACGGTCCAGGTGCTCCACCACTTCTCCGATATTGCTTTTCTCCTCGCGTTTCATTTCCGCCGTCGCCTTGGCGAGGTGAATGAATTCCGATTCGTAGCAATGCTGGTAGTATGCGATATCGCGCACCTGCGAGGCGATCTTTTCTTCCTCGAAACGGAGACGGTGGGTATTGTACGCTTTCGCAGCCTTCCGCGAAGCGAGCTCACGCGTCAGCACCTGGCGGAAGCACGCGCGATCTCTTTCGAAACCGCGCTGCGCAATGAATCTTTCCAGCCGTGCCACAAGGTCGGACCGGAGGTAGCGGAACTTCTGGTCGTTGTATCTCGCCGAGGGAAAACAGGAACGGAACAACGTTTTCTTTTCCGGCTCATCTTCATTTTCACGCACGGAATCGCACACGGCATTGAACAGGCGCAGCAGCTTTTTGTCGGTTTCACCCCTGCCCTGCTCCAGCTTTGCCCGGAAAAGCGGCAGCTCGGCCGGTTCGAGCGCCCGTACAAGTCCAGATATTTTCCCTGTGCGCGCAGACATATCTATCCGACAAATATATATTGTAAATCGCTTTTATGTTCCATTTTACTTATGACAATGTAAGATATTATTCAAATTATTCCTGAATATCTATCCGACAAATCTGTTTTTTTGTATTTTTCAAACCAATGAATTCCTTCTACGTTTGTTCCGTGATCAACTATCAATCCGCACGAATTCAAACAGGCAACACGATGAAAGCGTTTCAAAAAAATCTCCTTACGACCGTGATCGCACTGATCACCGTCTTCTCCCCCGCATTTGCACAATGGAACACAATCCAGCACGATGCAACGGTGAACAGAGGCATACACGACATCTGCTTCGTGGGAAGCACAGGCTATGCAGTCGGACTGCGCGCAGACAGCGTGACGTTCGGATCGCGCGGGCTGGTTTACAAAACAACGGACGGCGGACAAACCTGGAACATGATCACGCTTCCCCTGCTGATCGGGCAGGACTCCGTGATGACGCTGAACTGTGTTCAGTTCCTTACCCCGATGAAAGGCTATGCAGTCGCACAATGCTACACGACCGATCATATCGGCGGGTACTATTACGGAGCTTTGCTGCAAACCGTTGACGGCGGAAATACCTGGACAACCAATTTTTCGACAAAGAGCCTGGTGAATTATGCCACCGGTTATACGACCAATCTCAATCACGTTTTCTTTTATTCGAATTACAGCGCTGTGCTCTGCGGAAGAAAACAGACTTCATCCACGAATTACGATGGCGTTACCTTCACCACGTCCAACGGCGGAAACAACTGGTACACGTCAACCGCCTTTACGGGCATACAGGCCAACGCGTCTTATTTCTTCGGGAACGCAACCGGTTCGGTCGTTGGCGGAAAAATGCAATCGCTTGCTGGTCCGTATAACGGGAAGATCGTTCTGTCGAACGACGGAGGAAGCACTTACGCGACCACGTTCACGGATCCCGGCTACGCTTACGTCGATATTCATTTTCCGGATCCGCAGACCGGTTACGCTGTCGGCGATTCAATGTATTACACGACGCCCGGCTCTTCCAAAGGCAAGATCGTGAAAACGACGAACGGCGGACTGAGCTGGACATCCGTGGCTGTTTTCCAGAATTTCATGCCGCTGACGGTTTTCTTCACGAGCGCAACCACGGGTTTCGTAGGAGGTGAAACGGCAGCCGGAAATTCAGGCATCCTTAAAACCACTGACGGCGGACTAACATGGACACCGGAAAATTATCCCGACATCGCCACGAACAGTTACATCTCATCCATCACATTCTCCACACCGGTGACCGGCTACGCCTCGAACGCCTGGTCTAACAGCACGTCCGTCTACGGCAATTTTATGCAATCATGCGGCGTATATACCGGTCCCGACACTGCCTTCTGCCAGCTGCAGGGACAACTGCACGCAACGCCCGCCACTCCCGGCAACAACTACGTGTTCAGCTGGTCGCCGGGAACAGGACTGAGCGATTCCACCGCGCAGAACCCGTTCGTGTCACAGGTGTACCATCAGCAATACGTGGTGACGATGACCGACACGGTGACCAGTTGCGTGGCAATGGACACGATCGTCGTGACTTCCTACAACACGATAAACAGCCCGGTTTATGTTTGCTCACCGGATTCCGCCCTGCTCGATTTCGGTCCCGGCGCGACAAATTATTTCTGGCAGTTTTTCACCGACACCAATAACGTCACACACACGATCAACCAGAATACAGAAACCTATTGGGCGACACAACCTGGGCAATACGCCGGCTACGCGATGTTCACGGGTTGCGGCGCACTCACGAGCGTCGTGCAGGTGATCGATTCCTGCGCATCGTCTCCCTCATTTGTCTGCGGCGTAAATGCCGGACCCGACACGACGTTCTGCCAGGGCGCGGGACAGTTGCACGCGACACCGGCTTCTCCCGGGAATTACACGTTCAGCTGGTCACCGGCGAACGGCCTCGATGATCCGGATTCACAGAACCCGAATATCATTTACGGTGTGCACAACCAGCAGTACGTGGTAACGATGACCGACACGGCGATGAACTGCGTCGCTTACGACACGGTCGTGGTAAGCGCTTACTACGCGTATTCCGATACGCTGTACGCCTGCAACGGAAACTACGTGACGATCGATCTCGGCGCGGGAGCAACCGCTTACACGGGACAATTCACCGACACGACGGGAAACACCACGGTCATCACCCCGCAGAATGAATTCATGACCGTGAACCAGCCGGGCGAATACCTGATCATCGCGTACTACCCCGGTTGCGGATCGCTGACGAGCATGTACTGGCTGGTGGATTCCTGCAATGCACCGATCGGGAATGTATGGCCGGGCGACTGCAATTACGATCTCACCGCAAACATGGCGGACGCGCTCCAGATCGGTCTTGGCTACAACACTTCAGGACCCGCACGGCCGAATGCGACGAACGGATGGTATGCGCAGCCGATGGCGGACTGGCCGCAGAATTTCGTGAACTGTAATTACAAACATGCGGATGCCGACGGTAACGGGATGATCGATGTGAACGACACGCTGCCGATCTCGCTCAACTACGGGCTCGTGCATCCTTACCGTCTCTCGCAGCCCGTTGTTCCGGCCAGCTCTCCTGCGCTGCAGCTGATCGCCAACTACGACACGGTGGGACTGCAAACGCTCGTGACGGTGGACGTTGTGCTCGGCACTGCATCGCTTCCCATCGACAGCATCTACGGAATTTCATTCCGCATCTCGGATGACGCAGGACTCACCGACACGACGATGACGCTGATCAACCTCAACACGACATGGCTCGGCACGATGAACGGCAACACGTTCGGTTTCCGCAAATATTTCCGGGCAGCGGGCGCGCTCGACGTTGCTGAATGCGGCAACGATCACCTCAACCGCATCAACGGTAACGGAACGATCGCGCAGTTCTTCATTGTGACGACAGACAATCTTTCCGGGATCGCCGTGTGCCATTTCAATATTTCCGACATCACGGCCGTAACGGTTTCACAGAATTATCTTACGCTGAATACGGTGAACGATTCTGTGGTGATCGACCCCGCGCATCCGGCAGGAATCGCGCCGGTGAAGCAGCCTGTCGTTACCGCGATGTACCCGAACCCGGCGAACTCATCCGTCACAATACAGACCAATGTGAAGGC
>DASTSF010000457.1:0-3884 GCA_035760825.1 Bacteroidia bacterium | reverse complement strand
CGCTACCGGGTTCAACGTTGAAAGATCGGTGAACTGCACCGGTGTTCCCGGGCAAACGGAAGTTGCATTCGCAGAAAAACCGGCCTGCGGAACAAGAACCGACTGGTCGATCTGGCATTCCCAAACGCCGCGTCCGTAGGTAGCAGCACGCAGCAACATTGCCGGCTTGTATATTTTCAGGTCATAAACGGGAACATTGGGAAGCCCGGTGAAATAAGGCTGCCACCCGGCCATGGAATTATCGTGATAATAAACGCCGACGTCGCAGCCGACGAAGATCGCATCGCTCATCGAGCCGGGAACGGCCGTGATGCAGTTGGCGGGAATGTTCGGAAGTCCGTAGGAAATATTTGTCCATGTCGCGCCGGCATCTGAACTGTAATAAACTTTCTGGTTGTTGTTGTACCCGCTGATGGAAACCCAGAGCTTTTTTTCGTCATAGGGACAGACAGCAATGCGGCTGATGCTGGCTCCGCCGGAATTGATGCCGAACGTAATATTGCTGAACGTAGCTCCTGCATCTGTTGAACGGAGAAGCGTGAGGCCGGAGGTAACGTAAAGATAATTGTGATTCGACGGAGCTACCTGGATGTCGGTTGCGGCGATCATCGTGCTTCCCGTCGGCGACCAGTTCGAGCCGAGGTCAGTCGACCTGAAAACCTGGTCGTAACCGGCGTAGAGCGTGTTCGGGTCAACAGGATCCTGCACCCAGGGTGTCACCCATCCGCCGGAGCCTGTGAGCCCGTTCGTAATTCCATTCCAGGAAGCTCCACCATTCGTGGACCGGTAAAAATCGCCGTAATACAATTCACCGAACATATTGTTGTCGTTCGTGCGGTCAATGAAGCAATCCATTCCGTCGCCGCCAAGCCCGCTGAAATAATTCGAACCGACCTTCACATTTGTTCCGTTATCCTGGTGGCCGGTAATGAGCGTTCCCGCATTTTGCTGGGAAAGACCAACGCGGTAGATCTGCGCAATGCAAAGATTGTTGCTCAGGTCTTCGAATGAAGCTCCGTCGTTCCCGGTGTGAAAAATTCCACCGTCGCAGCCGGCGAAATACGAGCCCGATGTTCCGGGTTCGAAGATGAGATCGTGGCAATCGGCATGAACGTAAGGTGCGCCGCCTCCGCCGTACCAATGAGCATTGAGGTAAAAATTATAGCCGCCATCATCCGATCGCCAGATATTCACCCCACCGACGATGATCGTGTTCGCGTCATACGGCGCAACAGCAATGGAAAGATCGTACCAGCCTTGTCCGCCGGAATCACCGCCGTCTGCATTCCACCCGAGCAGGTTCGGTGAACCGTTTCGCTGCGAAAAGGAGACGCCGTCATTGGTGGAAACATAAAGGCCGTAATAACCATAATCGGAAGCAAGCGAAGCGAGCACATACACATTATCCGGAGCAGCGGGGCTTACAGCAACGGAAATTCTCGTCAGCTGGTTGCCGGGCGGAAGTCCCGCCGCAATGGACCACGTGATGCCGCCGTTGGTTGATGTGTAAAGCGCCGTCTTGCAGGCGTAAATCGTATTGGGATCACCGGGTTTGAATTCCATGTCCATCGTGTTCAGCGAAGACATCTGGTACCAGTTGACGCCGGCATCCTGTGTTTTGTAAATGCCTCCGGAAGTGGCGGCAAAAAGAATATTCGGGTTGCCGGGATCGATGAGCAGGCGCGCCACTTTTCTTCCCTGGTTATTGTTGAACATCAGACCGGTTGTATTCCATGTGATCCCGCCGTCGGTGCTTTTCATTACACCGATGCTCGGGGAATCACCGGCATCGCGGTCGCCGGTCGCGATGTAAATGATATTGGAGTTCGTGGGATCAATGGCAACATCCGAACACCCGATAACGGGAAGATAATCTGTCAGACACGTCCACGTGCTTCCACCGTTGATTGATTTCCAAAGTCCACCCGCCGGTGCGCCGATGTAAATGATGTTCGTGTTGTTCGGATCGAAGCGGACGCAGTTGACACGTCCGGCGCCGGAGTTGGTCGGCGCGCCGGTGGGTCCGACAAAGCTCCAGGAGTTGCTCGTGGCGGTACGCGCGACGGATGCGTTGTGCTGCGCCATTGCCGCGGGGTTGCTCTGCAGGTAATCCATGAAGCGCTGGTATGTCGTGGCGGGCAGTGTTGTTTCTCCGTTTGGACCGAGGCGCGGCTGCATGAAATATTCCCAGCGTTTAAACTGAAAATACATGCCGTCGAGATCCTCGTTTTCGTCGCGGTCGCCCGACCCGGTGGCTTGTGTTCCCTTCAGCGCATGCAGCTCCTCGTCTTTGTCTGCATAAACAGAATCGAACGCGTGCTTGACGGAATAATAATTGACTGCAGGAGTTTGCCAGAGATCGGTCCAGCGGTTGTTGTCAGACTGTGCAAACACGCCCGCAGCAAAAAACAAAAGCGGCCACACAGCATAAACGAATTTTTTCATTTGAGAATGTTGAGCCCCGAAAGATCGGGAGATTTGACATGAGAAACAGTATGGAGGACCATAAATCGCGAAAAAGAAAAAGCCGCATGAGAGCGGCTTTCTCCGGATCGTCCGACGGTGCTCAGTAGGTCATCATTTTTATGACGGTTTCGTGATTTCCACCGGTAAGCCGTACGGTGTAAACGCCATGACCGAAACGCGACAGGTCGATATCCTTTTTGTAATCGCCGCTGAAGTTGTTCAGCGCTTCGGAATAAACAACCTGGCCGAGCATGTTGTGAATTTCAACCACGTAATTATCCGCAGAAGAAACATGGAAGTTCAATTGGAAATGACCGTCGTTCGGGTTGGGAAGAACCGACATGAAATCACCCGATGCAACAGCATCAATTCCTGTTGCGATGATGGGCGCGGATTGCCCGGAACCGCAACCACGCGCGTCATACACTTCAACGGTGTACGATCCGCTTTGGGTGAATGTGTAAGACTGGCTCGTTGCGCCGGGTATCGGGCTTCCGTTGAGGAACCATTGGTAGCTTGCTCCTGAAACAGAAGAAGTGAGAAGCGAACCATTGACCGAGATCGAGGGCGCGGAAGGCGGCGTGTCAACGACAACAGCAACGAAAGCTGTATTCGAACATCCATTTGCATCCGTTCCGGTCATCGTGTATGTGACGGAAGCAGACGGTGCATCTGTCACCGAAGATCCGGAAATATTTCCGGGTTGCCACGTGTAGGAAACTGCGCCGGAACCGGAAAGCGTAACCGACGATCCCGGACAGATAGTATCCGGCGTTGCTGCTGCTGCAACATTTGGCGCCGGGTTGACAGCGACACCGACAGTGGATGTATTCACGCAGCCATTGGCATCCGTTCCGGTCACGGTGTAGGTAGTGCCCGACGCCGGGTTATCGCTGACGGACGCGCCGCTGAGGTTTCCGGGTTGCCACGTGTAGGTGGACGCGCCGCTTCCCGTGAGCGTAACAGAGCTTCCGGTACAAACGGACGGAGAAGAAGCGCTTGCCGCAACGTTGGGCAGCGGGTTAACCGTGACGACAACGCTTACACTGCGGGAACATCCAACGGCACTCGTCCTGGTGACGGTGTAAGTAGTTGTAGTAACCGGCGCAGCATTCGTAGCCGGGGAATTGGGGGCAGACAAGCCGGTTGTGGGCACCCAGGCGAAAGTACCGCCGGTAGGCGAAGCGCTGAGGTTCACATTTCCTCCGGCGCAGAAAGCGGCGGAGGTAGGCGTGACGTTGAGGATCGGCAAAGAATTAACGGTAATGGAAATCGTTGCGGTCGCCGAACATCCGCTGGCGCTTGTTCCGGTGACGGTATAGGTTGTTGTGGAAGTCGGGTTTACCGTTACAGATGATCCGGAAAGATTTCCGGGCATCCAGCTGTAAGTTGAAGCGCCACTTCCGGTGAGCACCGTG
>DASTSF010000456.1:0-3183 GCA_035760825.1 Bacteroidia bacterium | reverse complement strand
TGGCGGAATTAATCCCGCAAGCGCAGCGGATCGGGATCACATCATTTAAATGAAGCCTGTTACGATGGAAGAATGTGAAGACCATAAGGCTGGTCCGGGAAATTGCTATTTCCTTCCCACCTGAGTAACTTTCGGATAATTGGCAACGGCATGCGAACTTTCCTGAGGCGATTTTTCGAGAACCGGTATTTTCCCGAGCGGATACTTTTCCTCTCCATTGCCGGGGGCATGCTGCTCGACGGCTATATCAGCGCGGCTTTCGTGGATATGACAGCGGAAGCAGCGCTGCGCGTTACCGTGAGCCTGCTTTCGCTTTCGTTCATTCCGCTCACGTTCCGCAAAGGAGTGCAGCCCATCGTCATTCGTTCGCTCGCGATCGGCTCCATCGTCATCCTGCTGCTTTTTTCCGTTTACCTCAACACGCGCCATCATCTCGATTTCGACAATGCGCTTACGTTCCTTGGCATCTTCATCATCTGCAGCCTGTATTTCCGTTCGGTGCGTTCGCTGGTGTTCTACCTGCTGTTCGGCCTTTCGATGGCTGCGCTCATGATCCTTTTTATCGATCACCCGCAGGTGGATGCGCCTATATTTTTGCTTCGCCTTTTCCTCGGCAGCCTGCTGATCCTCGCGCTTTCGCTTGCCATGCGGCAATTCCAGGTGAAGCTCGAACGGATTACACGGAGGGTGGCGGAAGAGAACCGCGCGCTTAATGAAACGAAATCCGCGCTCGAGGAACGCCTCACCCACGAGCACCTGCTTGCGCTCGTGGCCAGCCGCGCGAATTCGGCCGTCATCATCACTAACCGCGAAGACAGGATCGAATGGGTCAACCAGTTCTTTCTCGACATGACCGGTTATTCGAAAGAAGAGATCTACGGCATGTCGCCTTCCGTGCTGCGCGGGAAAAAAACGGATCCCGAAGCGGAAAAGCGGATAGAGGAGAAGAAGAAGCTGGCGCAGCCTTTTCACGATATCATCCTCAATTACAAAAAGGACGGGACGCCGTTCTGGGTGCATCTTCACGTGACGCCTTTGTTCGATGAAGAGGGAAACGTGGAGCGCTACATCGCCATCCAGGAAGATATCACCGAGCAGAAGAAGATCGAAGACGATCTGCGCAAGAACCGCGAGCAACTGAAAGAAGCGCAGCAGCAGGCCAAGATCGGTTCCTGGGAATGGTACGACGGCAGCGATATCGTTTCGTGCTCCGATGAAATGTGCCGCATTTTCGGTCTTCCCGTGCATGAGCATTACCCGCTGAAGCAGGTCTTCGATCTTATTTTTCCCGCTGACCTCGCCATGGTGAGAAAATCCATCGAGATCGGCCTGAAGAAAATTTCTCCGTTCGAGATCGGCTTCCGCGTGTCGACGACCGAAGGGCTCAAGCATCTTTACCTGACGGGCCGCGCGGTGAGCGACGGGAAGAAACGCACCCTGCGGCTTTTCGGTTCCGTGCAGGATATCACCGAGCGGAAAAATATCGAAAATGAAATGCAGCTGGCGGAAAAGCAATACCGGAGCTTGTTCGAGAATTCCCAGCACATGATCTGCATGCACTCGCCGGACGGAACGATCCTCAGCATCAACCCGGCAGGAGCGCACGCGCTGGGCTTTGAGCCCGAAGAGCTCATTGCACGCAACATCCGTTCGTTCTTCCAGCCCGGGAAAGAAAAGGAATTCGAAGAATATATCCGCGCCATCGTTTCCTCCGGCCAGTCGAAAGGCGTGCTGCGCCTGCGCAAGCGCGACGGGTCTTCTTCCGTGTGGCTGTACAGCAACATCCTGCTGCAGGGAAATGACGGGATGCCATTTGTCCTCAGCAGCACAGTGGAGATCACCGAGCGGTACGCGATGGAAAAAGAATTGCGCCGCGCGAAAATTCTTGCTGAAGAAGCGCTCGTCATGAAAGACCGTTTCGTCGCCAACATCAGCCACGAGCTGCGCACGCCGCTCAATGCGATCATCGGTTTTTCCGACCTGCTCATGAACACCGAGCTTGCGCCGGAGCAGTACGAATACCTCGACGCCGTTCACATCGCCGCCGACAATCTTGCCGCAATGATCAACGACGTGCTTGATCTCGCGAAGATCGAAGCGGGGAAGATCGAATTCGAACAGAAGCCGTACAGCATACGGGACGTTCTTTCGAATACGCACCGCCTGCTTTCACAGCGCGCGAAAAACCAGAAGCTGGATTTCAAATGGGAATGCGACGCACGTGTTCCCGTCTATGTGCTCGGCGATGAGCTGCGTCTTTCGCAGGTGCTCATCAACCTCGTTGCGAACGCAGTGAAGTTCACGGAAAAAGGATTCGTGCATTTTTCGTGCAGCGTGATCACCGAGGAAGACGGTTACTACATGCTGCGTTTCGACGTGGAAGATTCGGGAGTGGGAATTCCGGCAGATCAGCTCACGTCGATCTTCGAACCGTTCAACCAGGCGAGCCTCGAGTCGACGCGGAAGTTCGGCGGAACAGGATTGGGACTGAGCATCGTGCGCGATCTTGTCGAGCTGCAGGGCGGAACCGTGCTCGCGAAAAGTGCGCCGGGCATCGGCTCGAAGTTCACCGTCGAGCTACCGGTGAAAAAAGTGAGCGTGGATGTCGTGCAGCAGGTGGATTATGCGCTGAAACCCATCGAGCTGCCGGCGAATGTGAAGATACTGATCGTCGAAGACCAGCCGCTGAACCAGCAGCTGGCGAAAAGGCTCATCACGGATTTCGGGTTCACGCCGGAAGTCGCGTTCAATGGGCGCATGGCGATCGATTTTCTGAAGAACAACAAATACGATCTCGTGCTCATGGATCTTTCCATGCCCGAGATGGACGGTTACGACGCCACGCGCGTCATCCGCGAAAAGCTTCGCCTCGACGTTCCGGTCATCGCGCTCACGGCGCATTCGTCGGCGGGCGAAAAGGAAAAGTGCATCGCGGCCGGGATGAACGATTACCTCTCGAAGCCTTTTCGCGGAAAGGAGTTGTACCTGAAGATCGTCGGCGCGATGAAGAAGAATATTTCGGAAAAGGAGACCGCATTGCTGGATAGCGAAGCGGAAACGCCGCTGAAATCGCTTGCGGGCGGCGATAGAAATTTCGAGCGGGAAATGATCGAGATAATGCTTCGGTCCATTCCCGAGGATTTCGCGCTGATGAAAGATGCGTTGCAGAAAAGGGAATTCGAA
>DASTSF010000455.1:0-8638 GCA_035760825.1 Bacteroidia bacterium | reverse complement strand
ATCGTGGTGGTGGCGCCGAGTGCGGAAAAAAAGCAGGAAAGAAAAAAAGATAAAATGAAAGGACGTCTTAGGTAAGGATGTTTCATGATGCTTGCCCTGTAATGCAGCGCAAATGTAAAGCGGTTTACGGAGCGGATCAATCATGGTGAAAATAATTTGCACGCGTTGTGATCGTGCCAGCGCTTATTGGTATAAAATACCGCCCGGAAGCATTCTAAGTGTAGCGGCGCGGATAAAAACCGATTCAGCAGCATGGAAAGATTTTGTTTTCATTTCCGGAGCGGAGGTGATCTGCTTCGCACGTGATTTTTTTACGTACCCATAAATGGGTATTTGGGAGTGGTTTTTTTCAGAATATCCTTGAACCCGAAATCAATCATGCGTGCTGGCCTGGCATGTTCCCGGTTATCTGCTGTGTGGAAAACCCTGGAATTCGCGGGACGCGCAACAAAAAACAAATCATTAAAACCGGAATCATGAAAAAGACAAGAATGATTTTTACTGCAGCGGTGGTATTGCTTATCGCAAGCTCGTTTACCCTAAAATCAGTTTCGGCGGATTACGCCAATTGCTTCGTAGTATCTGAAACCAAATGGGGTGAACAATGCGGAAACCCCAAAAGCTTCAAGATAAAATTCCGGAATACGTGCGATGTAAAAATGGATATCAAGTATGCGCTCAAGCAAACGGACGGCACCTGGTCCTGCGGAATAGAATCCAATGTAGGTCCTTTCCAGGAAACAGGTGACGGGGCATGGGCGTGCGAATGTACAGGTGATTATAAATGGTGGGCTCGTCCTTCCGACAAGAGAGGCGAAATCGATTTCCCGACCAACGAAGACATCAATAGCGGGAATTACTGATCTCCTGAATGCTTTACAAATACTCCTGTTTCACTACCGTGCACCAGGCAATGTTCCGGCGAACGGAACCGTTGTTTCCTGCAGTATAAAACGAAATATGACAAGGCAATTATTTTTCCTCAGTTCAATTATTTTTCTGGCTTCAGGCATAAACGGCCAGGTAACCCAGCAATGGGTTGAAAACTATAACGGAACCGTAAGCGGTAATGACAGGGCTGTAGCCATGAAAGTGGATGCGGTCGGAAATACCTACGTAACGGGATATTCCCAGAATGGCAGCAGCGGCAACGATTACACAACTGTCAAATACAACAGCAGCGGGGTACAGCAATGGGTGGCGACCTACAACGGGACCGGGAACAATAATGATTATGCCACCGCGATCGCCATTGACGGAAGCGGGAACACGTACGTCACCGGTTATTCCATGAATACGGGTTATACAAATGATTATGTTACGATTAAATACAACAGCAGCGGGGTGCAGCAATGGGCGGCCGTTTATACCGGCGTGAGCAATTATGCGCAGGCAATTGCGGTTGACGCGGCTGGAAATTCCTATGTGACAGGCTATGCTCACGATGGAAGCAGCTTTAATTACGCCACGGTCAAGTATAACAGCAGCGGCGTTCAGCAATGGGTTGCTATTTACAACGGAACTGGAAATGGTCCTGACATGGCGACTGCAATTGTCGTCGATGGCGCAGGGAATACCTACGTAACCGGCAACGCTTTCAATGGAAGCGATTATGATTACGCCACCGTCAAGTACAACAGTGCCGGAACGCAGCAATGGGTGGCCATTCATAACGGAGCAGGGAATAATGCAGATTATGCAAAAGCGATAGCCGCGGATGCCAGCGGGAACATTTACGTAACCGGTAATTGTTACAATGGAAGCAATCATGATTATGTGACCATTGAATACAACAGCAGCGGGGCGCAGCAGTGGATAGGCATTTATAACGGACCAGCAAATAGCACTGACCAGGCCAATGCGATCGCTGTCGATGGCAGCGGAAATACGTATGTAACCGGGTTTTCGTTCAACGGGAGCAATTATGATTTTGCCACCGTCAGTTATAATAGCTCCGGGGCGCAGCAATGGGCTGCCGTATACGCGGGAGGAGGAAATGCCGACGACAGGGCGAATGTAATCGCGCTTGACGCAGGCGGGAATGTTTATGTTACGGGAATGAGAAATGGGGGAGATTACGCCACCATAAAATACGACAACGGAGGTGCGCAGCAGTGGATCATTTCATATACCGGTACGGCAGGCAGCTATGACGAAGCATTTTCGATCGGTCTTGACGCAATGGGAAATGTTTATGTAACAGGTTATGCTACTAATACGGCAAACGGGAATGATTACGCCACGATCAAGTATTCGCAGCCGCCTCCCTTGTCTTTCACGCAATCGGAAACCGATCTTTCCTGTAACGGAATCTGCAACGGCGAAGCTTCCGTAGTTGCAACCGGCGGAACTGCCCCGTATACTTATGCCTGGTCTTCGGGCGGAACGGCCGCAACCGAAAGCGGTCTTTGCGCCGGGAATTACACCTGCACAATTACGGACGCCTCATCCGTTACGGTTACCGCGACTTTCGATATCACCGAACCGTCAGCCCTTACATCGACTTCCTCGGCCACTTCTGTTTTGTGTAACGGCGGAACTTCAACAGTCACCGTTGCTGCGTCCGGCGGAACTTCACCGTATTCAGGCGATGGAACATTTTCCGAAACAGCAGGAACGTATTCTTACACGGTAACGGATTTCAACGGTTGCACGAACACGAGTTCTGTTACGATCACTGAACCGTCGGCGCTTACATCGACTTCTTCTGCCACTTCTGTTTTGTGTAACGGCGGAACTTCAACAGTCACCGTTGCTGCGTCCGGCGGAACTTCACCGTATTCGGGTGATGGAACGTTTTCTGAAACAGCAGGAACGTATTCTTACACGGTAACGGATTTCAACGGTTGCACGAACACGAGTTCCGTCACGATCACCGAACCGTCGGCGCTTACATCGACTTCCTCGGCCACTTCTGTTTTGTGTAATGGCGGAACTTCAACAGTCACCGTTGCGGCGTCCGGCGGAACTTCACCGTATTCAGGAGACGGAACATTTTCCGAAACCGCGGGAACATATTCATACACAGTAACGGATTTCAATGGTTGCACGAGCACGAGTTCCGTCACGATCACCGAGCCTGCGCAGCTTTTCGTTGCAGTAACAGCCACCACAGATCCTGCAACCTGTGCAGGCAGCGATGGCGCGATCGACATCACCGTTTCTGGCGGAACACCTGTCTATACTTATCAATGGAGCAACAGCAGCACGAACGAAGATCCGTCTGGTCTTACTGCGGGAACTTACAGTTGCACGATTACAGATGCAGACGGATGCACCGCTGCTGGCAATGCAACACTGACGGATCCCAATCCGCCCGCAGTTACAGTTACGTTTTCCCAGGATACTGTTTGCCAGGCAGACGGCGCTTATGCATTAAGCGGAGGTTTGCCTGCAGGCGGAGCATTCTCCGGACCGGGCGTTACATCAGGTTTTTTTGATCCCGGGGCTGTCAGCCTGGGAATGAATCCCATCAGCTATACGTACACAGATATGACGACCGGCTGTTCCTCAACAGCAGCCGATTCGATCGATGTGGAGCTTTGCACAGGAATGGATGCCCCGCACCGGGAAATCAGTTTTACGCTGCTGCCGAACCCGAACAACGGAATCTTCCTGGTAGAGATCGACGGGGAACAGGCGGTTGATGTAGTGATCTGCGATGCACTGGGACAATTGATAAGCGCACAGAAAGTAGAACCTCATGTCGGGCAGCAATTCAGTCTTGCCAATCCGGGAGTTTACTTCGTCGCGGTAATTATGCCCGATGGACGTCGCTCCTGCCAGCGTGTGATGGTGAACAGGTGATCGTTTTCAGCGCCGGCCGGGAGGAACTGCAGGTACGGAATTTGATCAGCATCGAAAGCTTCAATCCGCGATACGTGGACGAAACCACACGCATTCCCTCCGGAACATGCCTGCAAGGAAGCGGTGAAGTTTTTTCAGCCGGCTCATTCACGGGGCCCGCTTCTCACAGGAACAATACGATCCGTTAGTACCAGGGAATGTTCCCGGTCGCTGGTGAAAAGCCAGGGTAATTTACAGCGCCGGTTAAATCTGTACTGCGGCGCTCAAGCGGATCATAATCGCTATTCTTAAACAGCTGGAAAACAGGCAGTTGAAATTACCTTCCAAAAACCCGTTCAGAATCTTATTTTTGCGCCCTGAGAAATCCAAATTAATGGCCAGGTTTCATAAGCTGAAAGTGAAGGAGATTACGCACGAGACAGCCGACTGTGTGTCGGTTGTGTTCGATGTTCCTGCGTCGCTGAAAGATGAATTCCGCTACCTCGCAGGCCAGTACCTGACGCTGAAGATTCCTTCCGGCGGGGAAGACGTGCGGCGTTCGTATTCGCTCTGCAGCAGTCCGGTGGCCGATACTGAATATCGCGTGGCGATCAAGAAAGTGAAGGAAGGGCGCGGCTCGGTTTACATCAATGAAAAGCTGAAGGTCGGTGATGAGCTGGAAGTGATGACGCCGATGGGGAATTTTCATTCACCCATGGATGAGGCGCATGCGAAACAGTATGTTCTTTTTGCCGGTGGCAGCGGCATCACGCCCATGCTTTCCATCCTGAAAACGGTATTGAAAGCCGAACCGCAAAGTACAGTCACGCTTATTTACGGGAACCGCGATGAGCAGTCCGTCATTTTCAAAAAAACGATCGACACGCTGGCAGCGGAAAACAAGGAACGTTTTGAAGTGATACACGTGCTGGAAAATCCTCCGGCCGGTACCGATGAACGTTTCCGCGGACTTCTCACGGAAGAAAAAGTGCGCAGGCTGCTGGAAGAAAATCTCCGGCTGAATGCAGACAACGAATTTTTTATCTGCGGTCCCGGGCCGATGATGGAAAACGTGAAGGCCGTTCTCACCGCGATGAACGTTGATCCGAAACGCATTCACATCGAATATTTCACAGCCGTCGCGGAAGCGGTGAAAGCCGCGGAAGCCGAAGGTGCACGCATTGTCAGCAAGGTAACGATCATCATGGATGGCGAAGAGCTGAACGTCGACCTTGCTTCCGACGGAAAAGTGATCCTGGATGTCGCCATTGACGGCGGACTCGACGCGCCGTATGCCTGCAAGGGCGCGGTGTGCTGCACGTGCCGTGCGAAAATACTCGAAGGAAAAATGCGCATGGACCAGAACTATGCGCTGTCTGACGAGGAAATAGAGCAGGGATACATTCTCACCTGCCAGGCGCATCCTGTCTCGGAGCGCGTGATCGTCAGCTACGACGAACCCTGATTTTCCCCTGGAATTCTCCGGCCTGCGAATGAAAAACCGCATTGTTATCCGTCTGCAGGCCATACGTGCTGGAAGGAAAAATCATCTCCCGGAAAACGGCGTTTCCCTTTCGCACGAAAACCTTATTTTTGCTCCTCGCTGAACGGAAATTTCCGCAGCGGAAGTTTAACGAACGCCAAACACGATTTCCAATGAAAATATTAGTCTGCATCAGCCAGGTGCCTGATACGACCACTAAAATTGCGTTCACACCGGACAACAAGCAGTTCCAGAAATCCGGTGTGCAGTTCATCATCAACCCGTACGACGAATGGTATGCGCTGGTCCGCGCGCTCGAGCTCAAGGAAGCAAAAGGAGCAGGATCGGTGACGCTGATCCACGTCGGACCCGCCGAGAACGAAGCGATCATCCGCAAAGGACTCGCGATCGGTGCGGATGATGCTGTGCGTATCGATGCGGATCCGGCAGACGCTTATTTCGTGGCGGAGCAGATCTCCGCTTATGCAAAAGACAAGTCGTTCGATCTCATTCTTACGGGAAAAGAAACCATCGATTCGAACAGCTCGATGGTGGGCGGGATGATCGCCGAAATGCTGGATCTTCCATTCGTTTCACTGGCCACGAAGCTCGATGTGAACGGAACGGAAGCCACCACGGAATGCGACATCGACGGCGGAACGGAAGTGCTGGCCTGCCAGCTCCCGGCTGTGATCAGCTGCCAGAAAGGAATGGCGGAAGCGCGCATTCCCAATATGCGCGGGATCATGGCTGCGCGCACCAAACCGCTGGCCGTTGTTCCCGTGAGCAATGCAACGGTCATGACATCGGTCGAAAGCTACCGTCTCGCCGAGGGAAGGAAAGCTGTGAAGATGATCGATCCGAACAACATGGATGAGCTCGTTTCACTGCTGCACACGGAAGCCAAAGTCATTTAACCTTATTACAAAGAACCGACATGAGTGTTTTAGTTTTCACTGAATCCGCCAAAGGAAAGATCCGCAAGAATTCGCTCGAAGCCGTGAATTACGCGGCGAATATCGCATCGCAGCTGGGTACGAAAGTCGTTGCCGTGATTGACGGTGCCACGGATCCTGCCGCGCTTGCGGACCTCGGCAAAGCCGGCGCTTCGAAAGTGCTGACCATTACCAGCGACAAGCTCAAAGCGGATACCGCTGCGTGGGCTGCGGCGCTGGAACAGGCCGCTGCGGCGGAAGGTGCGCAGGTCGTCGTGTTTTCGCATGACCTTATGGGAAAAGCCATCGCTCCCCGTCTCGCTGTAAAAATGAAAGCGGGCATCGTTGCCGGGGCCGTCGATCATCCCACGAACGAAGGCGGAAAAATGTCGGTGCGCAAAACGGTTTTCTCCGGGAAGGCTACAGCCGTTTATACGTTCCATTCCGATAAAAAAATAATTACGCTCCTGCCGAATTCCTTCCAGGTAAAGATGGACGGAGCAGCGCCGGAAATTTCTGCATTCGCAGCGAACCTCGGCAGCATCGCATCACGCATCACGGTGAAGGAAGTAAAAACACGCACCACGACAACCGTGGCCCTTCCCGAAGCCGATATCGTCGTTTCCGCCGGACGAGGAATGAAAGACCCGAAGAACTGGGGCATCGTGGAAGACCTTGCGTCCGCGCTCGGCGCCGCCACCGCCTGCTCGCGGCCGATCGCAGATATGGGATGGCGTCCGCACCATGAGCACGTGGGGCAGACGGGCATCACGGTTCGTCCGAACCTGTACATCGCCATCGGGATTTCCGGGGCGATCCAGCACCTCGCCGGCGTGAACGGAAGCAAAACCATTGTTGTCATCAACAGCGATAAGGAAGCGCCTTTCTTCAAGGCGGCCGACTACGGCGTCAACGGCGATCTTTTCGAGGTTGTGCCGAAATTGACGGAAGCGGTCAAAAAGTTCAAGGCTTCCCAGCACTGATTTCCGGGAGTAATGCGTATATTTAATACTTCAAATTCTCCCCGGAATTGTGAGTGAAGGAAACAAGAAAATAAAGCTCGAGATCGTCGGTCTTTCGTACAGCCAGACACAATCGGGGGCATACGCTCTCGTGCTGGGGGAGTCGCGCGGAAAACGCCGTCTTCCCATTATTATCGGGGGATTCGAAGCGCAGGCCATTGCCATCGAGCTGGAAAAAATGACGCCGAGCCGCCCGCTTACACACGATCTTTTCAAAAGTTTTGCCGAAGCGTTTTCGATCGACCTGCACGAAGTGCTCATTTATAATCTCGTGGAAGGAATTTTCTTCGCGCGCCTCGTCTGCAGCCGTGCGGGTGAAGAAGTGGAGATCGATGCACGCACTTCCGATGCGATCGCGCTGGCCGTAAGGTTCGAGTGCCCCATCTACACCTACGAATTCATCCTTTCCCAGGCCGGCATCATCCTCGAAGATGAAACGCCGAAGGCTCTCGAAAAGGAAACGGGCGAAGAAACCAGCGAGCAGGAAGAAGAGCTTCTCGCCGAAGCTTCCGGTGGTCCTGATTACAACCGCAAGACGACGAAAGAACTGGAGGAAATGCTGCGCATTGCGCTCGAGGAAGAAAATTACGAACGCGCTTCACGCATCCGAGATGAGCTGAGCCGGCGCAGATCGGCGTAAACTTTTCCATTCCCGTTTTTCCGCTTAGTTTAGTATTCCCAATAAAAAATCTGTGGCCATTAGATCCCGGCTTGTAGTGATGAGCTTTCTCCAGTTTTACGTCTGGGGAGCCTGGCTGATCACGGTTGCCAATTACTGGTTCGGAACCAAAGGCTGGCAACCGGCCGAGTTCGGCGCCATATTTTCGACGCTGGGCCTTTCCTCGCTTTTCATGCCGACGATTACGGGCATCGTGGCCGACCGGTGGATCAATGCGGAAAGACTGTACGGCATTCTTCACGTGCTTGGCGGAATTACGCTGGCGTGCATCCCGTTCGTCAATGATCCCGGCACGTTCTTCTGGGTCATTTTCCTGGCGATGATCTGCTACATGCCGACGATCTCCCTTTCGAATTCCGTTGCCTACCACATCCTGAAATCAAATTCACTCGACGTTGTTCGTGTGTTTCCGCCGATCCGCGTGTGGGGAACGGTGGGTTTTATTGCAGCGATGTGGACGACAAACCTTACGGGCAACAAAGCGACCGCGAACCAGTTTTACATTGCCGCGGTGGCCGCCGTGCTGCTGGGAATTTATTCGTTCACCCTTCCGGAATGCCCGCCCCACGGCAGCGACGGGAAGAGCAGGTCGCTTTCCGAAGCGATCGGGCTGAAAGCCTTCCGCCTGTTTGCCGACAGGAAAATGGCGCTCTTCTTTTTGTTCTCCATGCTGCTCGGCGCTGCGCTGCAGCTGACGAACATGTACGGCGACCGTTACCTTTCCCATTTCAAA
>DASTSF010000454.1:0-4708 GCA_035760825.1 Bacteroidia bacterium | reverse complement strand
TTGGGGTGAATTTGGAGAGAGAGAGGTGTAAGTTAAAGAATAATAAGAGGTTAACCGGGTGTGTTATTTTATAATACAACCTTGCAGGTTATAACCTTGCAGGTCCTAACCTTGCAGGTCCTAACCTTGCAGGTTGCTACCCCAGCCAGGCCATCATGCAATCCTCTTCCCCTAATTCACCTAACTTCCATTTTCAGCCGGGTAAACCGTTCCGCGCGAAAGCATTCTTCATAAAGCATCATGTCGAAGCCGGTACGAAAAAAACACCAGTCACCGTTTTCGGGGAGAGCCGTATGACGCCTGTTTCGGATTGTTAAATGCATTTCATGGACCGGTTATCGGTACATGAATTATCAAACGTTACAGTACACCATTGATCAATCGATCCCCATATTTTCTTTTCATCCTGAAAAAAGCAGCTGTCCTTTTCCGGGTTTAGTGTACGGTCGGATGCGCTGAAATAATTTCCGCCGGACTGCGCCGGAATCCTCACGGCAAAAAGCCAACCTTGTAAAAAAGATCAGGCGGGATTTCATAGTGGAATGGAAAATCAAACATAAAAGCAACAAATGCATCCGGCGGTTTTCTTGCAAGATGAAACAACAAAAAAGCCGGGGAGATCTCCCCGGCCTTAGTCAGCATTCAAAATGCTCAATCAATAATTCCCTTTGTAGCGGATCGCTTTGTCCAGCTTCTTCAGCGCCGTGATGTATGCGCCGATACGCATGCTCGTTTTGAATTGCTGCGCATTGAACCAGACATTTTCAAAAGCCTGCGACATGCTCGCGTCGTGCTTTGCGTTCACTTCGTCTTCGCTCCAGTAATGGCCGTATTTGTTCTGCACCCATTCGAAATAGGAAACGGTTACTCCTCCGCCATTTGCAAGAACGTCGGGAACAACCACGATGCCTTTGTCGTTGAGGATCGGGTCTGCTTCTGCGTCGGTAGGACCGTTCGCTCCTTCCACGATCAGCTTTGCCTTGATGTCTTTCGCATTCGCCGTTGTGATCACGCCCTGGATGGCGGCAGGAACGAGCAGGTCGACTTCAGCGCGGAGAATATCTTCTTTCGCGATCTCTTCGCCGAATTTGAATCCTTTCAGCACGCCGCCGTTTTCTGCAACATGGCGTACCGCTTTGTCGATGTCGATCCCGTTCGAATTATGGAAAGCCGCCGTATGGTCGGAGATCGCTACGATCTTCACGTTCTTCGAAGCAAGCAGCCGTGCTGCATTCGATCCGACATTGCCGAATCCCTGTACTGCTGCAGTCGCTGTTTTGTAGTTGATGCCGGTCTTTTTCATCGCCGCAAGTGCAGCGACCATGATGCCGCGTCCTGTGGCTGCTTCACGTCCGCGGGAGCCGCCGAGCGTGATGGGCTTTCCGGTTACAACGCCCGGGCAATCTTCTCCTTTGATCCGGTTGAACTCATCGAGGATCCACGCCATTTCCCTTTTGCCCGTTCCCATATCAGGAGCCGGAACATCTTTGTTCTCGCCGAAAACATCTGCCATGGCGCGCGTGTAGGCACGCGTGATGCGCTCGAGCTCGCCCACGGATAATTTCCGCGGATCGCATTTCACGCCGCCTTTTCCTCCGCCGTACGGGAGATTGGCAATGGCGCATTTGATCGTCATCCACGCGGACAGCGCACGGACTTCATCGGCGTTCACGTCCATCGCATAACGGATGCCGCCTTTCGACGGGCCGAGGTGCGTGGAATGAACAGTACGGTAACCTTCAAAAACTTTAACCGACCCGTCGTCCATTTTGACAGGAAGGCTCACTGCAACTTCTTTCTTCGGGTGGCGGAGAATTTCTGCAACGTCCGGTGCAAGACCGAAAAGCTCGGCCGCTTTATCCAGGCGGGCGAGTACTGCATGGAACATACTCGCATGTACGGGTGCTTTCATCGTTTCCTCCGCTTTCTTTGCTGTTGTTGACATAATTGTTTTTTTGGTTCGTTATCTCGTGATATGGGGAGACGAATTTAATGTTTTTTAATCGATTGCAACTTCCTGTTTCAGTCGAAAAGAGCCTGATTGTCAGATGAATGAGTGAAAGCTGTCGATTAACCCGCTGAAGCGCATCGCTAAAAAAGCCGGTGCAAAAGGTAATTTGTGAAAACGTACTGCGTGAACAGGGCGAAAGGCGTCGCCAGCAGCAGGGCGTCGAAACGGTCGAGAATGCCGCCGTGACCGGGTAAAATGGTCCCGGAATCCTTCACGCCGATGCTGCGTTTGAAAAGTGATTCGGTAAGATCGCCCAATGTGCCCGTGATGGAAATGACCACGCCGGTGATCACCCACATGATCTTCGTTTCCATCGTGCAGTTCTCTTTCATCATCCATCCGCAAATGAAAAATGCGAAAACGCCGGTGAAGAGAAGTCCGCCGGTAAATCCTTCCCAGGTTTTTTTCGGCGAGATGCGCTCGAATAATTTGTGTTTACCGAACAAACGCCCGCACACGTACGCCATTGAATCGCTGATCCAGATGAGGATGAAGATCATCAGCACGGGACGCGGATCGTAAACGCCCGCAGCCGGTGTCATGAATGGACCGGAAAGCTGCTTCGGTGGCACTGATTTGTACACGAGCATCGCAAAGGGAACGGCGATATAAATAATGCCGAGCATTGTCCACGCAAGACCTGCAAACGGGTTTTCTTTTTTCCGGAACAGCTCCGCGAAAAAAAGCAGGAACACCAGCATGGCAACCGGTGTCAGCACGCTGGGGTGCATGCCCGATTTAAGCAGGAATGCGGCGACGATGACACAGGCACCGATGAATGTTCCGGCGAATTTCTGTGGATGAGCTCCTGCCTTTTCGGAAAGCCGGTAAAATTCCAGCAGCCCGAGAATGGCGATCAGCAGGAACAATGCGGCGCAGCTCCACACGCTGAACCAGATGGCGCTGACGAGAACGGCGACGAAAATGCTCCCGGTGATGAGACGTTGCGTGAGATTCGACATAGCTGAAAGGCGCTTACTGCGTGTTCTCGAAACAGAAACGGAATCCGCCCATGTAGATCCCGAACGGACTTGTGCGTGTGCCGAGGCCGGGAACTTTCATCATGTTTACACCGCCCCTGCCTTCGATGAAAAAGCAAAGCTTGTTTGCGAAGTTCTTCTTTTTCGAGAAACGCACCTGGAAACCGACGGGCACATAAAAGGAAAAAGTGTAGTAGTTTTTCGTCGCGATGTTTTCCGTTTCATCCTGCCTTGTATTCGTTGTGAAATAGCCCATGCTGCTGCCCGTTGCGGTGGAATCCGTCGTAAGGAACTGCGAACCGGTCTGCAGCTCGTGCGTCGCGCTGAAATAGCTTCCGATGATCAGGCCGAAATGAATGCCGTAACCGGTGTAGGCTGAAAAAATGCGTGCGTCTTTCGTGTGGAAAACCTGGTTGAGGTCAATGCCTAACGCCTGGTAATTCCATGAATACGTGTAATATTCATTGTGGATCGAATCGACATAGAACTGCTGTCCGTTCGAGAGTCTGACGGTGTCCGTGCGCACGGTGCTGTTCCTGTAAAATTCCCTGTACGCCGTTTGACCATTCGTGTACATAATGCTGGCGCGTATTCTTGAAAAGCCGGCGTATTGTCCGTTCGATCTCATGCGGTACCTGAAATCGACGCCCATTCCGAAAACCGAATTGACATTCCCGGAACCGGTGAATGTGTTCGTTTTGAAAGAATCCAGGTCGGCGCCGAGCAGGGCGGAAGAAGGTGCGATCTTCTGCAGGTCGGAAATGGTTACCGGCACATCGCGGAAAGCAGTGATTCCGGAATAGAACCCGATGGCTTCCGGTTTAAAAAAAGGGACACGTGTGCTGTCCTGCGCCAGGACCGGAACGGATATGGCGAGGAGAAGTGGAACGAGGAACTTTTTCATCAGGGTCGGGTTATTCCTGCACGTTTTCCTGCGGAACATCGTCGATCAGGAAGACGTAAATTTCTTTCGGTCCGTGAACGCCCTGCACGAGCGTTTTTTCAATGTCGGCGGTGCGGCTGGGTCCCGTGATCATCGTGAGCATGCCGGGAAGCCCCGAAGGGTAACGGTTGCGCATCTCACGCAATGCATCTTTCACATGCATCACCAGCTGCGAGGTTTTCGCCACGATAATGTGACTGTCGGGAAACACATGGCCTTTTCTCCCGGAAGCCTGGCGTGAGCTCACCAGTGCGCTGCCCGTGCGCGCGATGAGAAATTCACAGCCGGTGAGTGATGTCTGCGCCGATGCGATGTCTTTTTCTTTGGAAAGGAATTTGAGCCCGGCCTGCGAAAGAAGTTCCTGGCATTCTTTTTCCGCGCACCATATTTTCCCGAAGCTTCCGTCCGCGATCAGCGCGCCGATGTTGTACGCAAATTCTTCTTCGTTCTCACAGAAGACGAATTGTCCGCCTGCATCGGAAAACTGTTGTGCAAAAACGAGCTCTATGCTGTCGGAAGGCGATTCAAAAACATTGCTTTCAAGATCGACGGGGGAAGGTTCCTGCCGCGATTTGTTGATCAGCGCCGCACGAACTTTCTTGAGGATCTTTTCCCGGCTGGTGCTTTCGTCCATTTGAAATCCTAAGGTAGAAAAAAGACGCGCTGCCGCATCAGGTATCTGTCCGCTCCGGGCCGGATTCCGTTCCGGTGCTGTTCTGCGCCGGGTGGATCGTGTCGGCAGGGCCGCTGTACGGCGGGTTGATGTTCACTTCG
>DASTSF010000453.1:0-2029 GCA_035760825.1 Bacteroidia bacterium | reverse complement strand
TGTCGGCGGTGACAGAGGTCAGCGGTGACGCACATGACAGTTTACTGTTCTTCACGCTCGCCACATTTACGGCTCCGCCCACTATTTTCAAATACAATCTCGGAACAAAACAAACGACGGAATATTTCAAGCCGCAGATCGATTTCAAATCCGATGAGTATGAAACGGAGCAGGTGTTCTGCACGAGCAAGGACGGTACGAAAGTTCCCATTTTCATCACGCATAAAAAAGGAATTAAGATGGACGGGAACAATCCCTGCTTCCTTTTCGGCTATGGCGGATTCGACCTGCATTACGCTCCCGAATTCAGGACCGATCGCGCGGTCTTCCTCGAAGCGGGTGGTGTTTACGCGGTCGCCAACATGCGCGGCGGAGATGAATACGGGGAAAAATGGCACCTCGCCGGAACAAAATGCAACAAGCAGAATGTGTTCGACGATTTCATTGCCGCTGCGCAATACCTGATCGATAATAAATACACGAACAGCCAGAAGCTTGCCGTGCACGGACGTTCCAACGGCGGGCTACTCATCGGCGCGGTGGAAACGGAGCGCCCGGATCTTTTCAAAGTATGCATTCCCATGGTCGGCGTGCTCGACATGCTGCGCTACCAGCAGTTCACGATCGGGAAAGCCTGGTCGTCGGATTACGGGCTCAGCAGCAATGAAGAAGAATTTCATTGCCTGTATAAATATTCCCCGCTGCACAATGTAAAACGTACATCGTATCCTGCTACGCTCATCACCACCGGCGATCACGACGACCGTGTCGTTCCCGCGCACTCGTTCAAGTTCGCCGCAACGATGCAGGAAAACCAGCTCGGCGATAACCCTGTTCTTATCCGCATCGATCACAACGCAGGGCATGGTGGCGGAAAACCCACCGAAAAACAGATCGAAGAATACACCGACATGTGGTCGTTCGTGTTCTTCAACCTCGGCATGAATTACTGATCCCGCTGCGTGCGATGCTGGTGCCCGGAAAAGATTACCACATCCGTCCGCTCTCGGAAAAAGACGATCTTGAAGAGCTTACCCGCCTGCTGAACAAATCGTACGGCAAACTCGCTGAACGCGGCTTCAGGTATCTCGCTTCCCACCAGGATGCGGAAATGACGAAGCAGCGGATTCAGAACGGACATTGTCTTGTTGCCGTCAAAGGCGACCGGATCATCGGGACGATCTGCTACTATTCGCCGGGAAATAAATCGTACGGCAAGTGGTTTCATTCGGCCAACGCCGCAAGTTGGGGACAATTTGCAGTCGATCTTTCCCTGCAGGGAAATGGCATCGGCAACAACCTGATTCTCGCCGCAGAAGATCTTGCGCGCACCGACCGCGCGGAGGAAATCCTCATCGACACGGCAGAAGGTGCGCACGATCTTATCGCGTTCTACGGCGAAAGAGATTATCATTTTGTTGCCTGGGCACAATGGGATGAAACCAATTACCGCAGCGCTGTCCTGCGCAAAAAGATCCACTATTCCACCTGAAACAATTCCGGTCCTCCTTGTCCGGTCGAGCGATAGTCGAGACCTCTTGTCCGGTCGAGCGCAAGTCGCCCCCTTGTCAGGTCGAGCGCAAGTCGAGACCACCCACAAAAAAAACCGCCTCTCACGAAGCGGTTTCTTTTATATTTCATCGTTGCATTTACGCCTGCACCAGCCCGATCTTTTTCTTGATACCGGCTGTCGTAATGGAACCCGGGCGCTCGATGGGGTGACCCAACGCACGATCCCAGATGAGAGAGGCAAGCACGCCCAGCGCACGCGAAACGCCGAACAGCACCGTATAGAAATCGAATTCTGTAATTCCGAAATGCATCAGCAGCGCTCCGCTGTGCGCATCCACGTTCGGCCACGGGTTCTTGATCTTCCCCGTTCCTTCGAGGATAGGCGGCGCCACTTTGTAGATCATCTGGACGATCTCGCAAAGCGAATCCACTCCTTTTTCATTCTTGATGTAACGGTTGTAAAAATCCTGTTGCGCAGTGAAACGCGGATCAGTCTTGCGCAGCACGGCGTGACCAT
>DASTSF010000452.1:0-14095 GCA_035760825.1 Bacteroidia bacterium | reverse complement strand
CCCTGTTTTGATGACGGCATTGGTGGCTGCACTTGCCCTGATACCACTCACGCTCGATTCGCAGGCCGCTGGAAAAGAAATTCTTTACCCAGTGGCAACGGTCATACTTGGCGGACTTATCAGCTCAACATTGCTGGATATGATTGTAACGCCGGTAGTGTTTTACAAATTCGGAGAACGGGCTTTAAAGCATTATTTCGACAATAAAGCAAAGCAGGATTTATAAATGGAATCTGATGTAGTTTGTTGAATTTGCATTATCTTAGATGCGATAGTTCTTTGTAACGGTATCGGTCAATGGTTTTTGATAACATCGGAAACTAATTACCTGTCAAAGGTGAAAATCGCCCCCGGTAACGTCAATATTTGGTTTTTGGTTCTATTCCGTTACTCTCGAAATACGAAATTCCCTGCCAGTCCAAGTGGCACAAGGGTTTCAGCGAATGGGTGTTTTTCCTATTTTTAGCCATGCCCGCTTCTATTTTCGTCACGGTTGCGACGTTCACCTATGTCCACGAGGCCGTTATTCCCCGCGCAAAGCTGGAATCGCACGGCATCCTGTGCTTCATCCGCGACGAATTCTCGATGTATATGCAACCTTTCTTTTCATTTTCAGGTGGAGGAATAAAGCTGCAGGTGCATGCCGACGACGAAGCGGACGCGGTAAAAATATTGTCGGAGGCCGGGTATTTCCGGGGCGACCGGACACAGTGGCAATAAGTTTTATGACAACTGTCAGGGCGGGCGGTGACCCCGGCTTCACCCGGCTGAAGAGATCGTTGCCAACTTGCGAAAGAAAAAAATCCTATGAAGAACGATGTGCTGAGAAATTTTTTGCTTGAAACGGCAGATCTGTCCAGGTTCGCATGGCGTTTTTTCCGTGAAGCTTTACGTCCGCGTTACGAGGTCGGGGAATTTCTGCGCCAGTGCTTTTTCGTGGGATACAAATCGCTCGGGCTCGTGGGCATCACCGCGTTCATCATGGGACTCGTGATCACGATCCAGTCGCGGCCCACGCTGGTGGAGTTCGGGGCCGAAGCCTGGCTGCCGAACATGGTTTCCGTTTCGCTTGTGCGCGAGATCGCTCCCGTGATCACCGCGCTCATCTGCGCAGGCAAGATCGGGTCGGGCATGGGCGCCGAACTGGGTTCCATGCGCGTGACCGAGCAGATCGACGCGATGGAAGTTTCCGGCACCAACCCGTTCAAATATCTTGTCGTCACACGTGTTTTCGCCACTACGTTCATGGTTCCCCTGCTGGCCATCATGGCCGATGCGATCTCGCTTTTCGGAGCGTATATCGGCGCCAACATACGCGGCATTGTCAGCTGGCAATTATTCTGGGCCAAAACGTGGGATTCCGTTTTCTTTTCCGACTTTTTCCCGGCCTTCATCAAAACGTTTTTCTTCGGAATGGCGATCGGCATCGTCGGGTGCTTCAAAGGATATTCCACCTCGGGCGGAACGGAAGGCGTGGGAAAGTCTGCCAACGCCGCAGTGGTGATCGCATCGCTGCTGGTGTTCATCATCGATCTTATCGCAGTGCGGATCACCGATATTCTCAACCTGAACTGAAATGACGGAGCTGAAAGAAAGAACGGAAAAACAGGAACGTGTGCCGCAAAACGGCGCGATCATCAGCATTGCGGGCCTGAACAAAGCTTTCGGCGAGAATAAAGTGCTGATGGATTTCAACATGGAGCTTTTTCCGCGCGAAAACGTGGTGATACTCGGGAAATCCGGAGCCGGGAAATCGGTGCTCATCAAATGCATCATCGGCCTGATGCTGCCGGACGCGGGATCGATAAAAGTTTTCGGCTCGGAGATCACGAAAATGAAAACTTCCGATCTCGACAAGATGCGCATACGCGTCGGCTTCCTTTTCCAGAGCAACGCGCTTTACGATTCGATGACGGTACGTGAAAATCTCGAATTCCCTTTGCGCAGGCACGGCACCGACAAATCGAAAAAAGAGATCGCCGATATGCTGCACGAAGCGCTTTCGCAGGTAGGACTTGCGCACACGCTCGACATGATGCCTTCAGAACTTTCGGGCGGTATGCGCAAACGCATCGCGCTCGCACGCACGCTTATTCTCAAGCCGGAGATCATCCTGTACGATGAACCGACCACGGGCCTCGATCCCATCACCGGGCGCGGGATCAGCCAGCTTATTCTCGATATCAAGGAACGCTACGGAACAGCGTCGATCATCATCTCCCATGACATGAATTGCGTTCGCCACACAGCAGACCGCATCATCGTTCTCATTGACGGACGGTGCTACGCAATGGGAACGTACGAGGAATTAAAACGTTCAGACGATAGCAAAGTGAAACAGTTTTTCGAATAGATTATGGAAAAGAAAACATCGCGAAACCTGCGTCTCGGCTTTTTTGTACTGTTGGGAACCCTGTTCCTGGTACTGGGGCTTTACATGATGGGCAACCAGAAAAATCTTTTCGGCTCCACGTTCCATCTCAAAGCGTATTTCAAAAACGTGAACGGCCTGATGGAAGGGAACGAGGTGCGGCTGTTCGGCATCAACGTGGGCACGGTGGAATCAGTGGAAATAAAATCGGATTCCGCGGTGGAAGTGGTCATGCTGATCAAAGAAGGAACGGAAAAATACATCAAGAAAAATTGCCTCGCCAAAGTGGGAACCGACGGACTGATGGGCAGCAAGATCGTTAACCTGCAGAACCCGCCGCAAGGCGCGACGATCGTGACGGACGGCGACATTATCTCCGTCGACAACGGCATCAACACCGATGAAGTGATGCGCACGCTCAACGCAACGAACGAGAACATCAAAACGATCACGGACGATCTGAAGGATATTACCGGCAAGCTGCGCGGACAGAATTCACTCTGGAAGCTGCTTGGCGATTCCGTGCTGGCCCAGAACCTGAACAGCGCCATCGTCAATATAAAACTCACGGGACAGAATACAGCCATTATTTCCGGCGACCTCAGCACCATCATCCGCAATGTGAAGAACGGAAAAGGAACGATCGGTGCGCTGGTTACGGATACATCGCTCGCCACGCAGGTGAAACAGTCGGTTGTGAATATCGATTTCATCAGCGACCGGCTTGCAGTAGTCTCGGGAAATCTCGACGTGCTCACCACCACGGCGAAAAACGGGCAGGGAAGCGTGGGGCAGCTGATCATGGACACCACCTTCGTGCACAACCTCAACCAGGGAATTCTGACAGTGAATAAAGGTGCGCAGGGATTTTCCGATAATATGGAAGCGCTGAAAGGAACCTGGCCGCTGCGGAGGTATTACAAGCGGCAGGCTAAAGGCAAATGATTAATCATCATAATTATCAGGCTACGCCTTCCCCTATCCTTTTTTCAACAAGGTAAACGTTGCGGTCGGGGGAATTGCGCGCGATCAGCTCAGCGAGAAAACCGGCGAGGAATAATTGCGTTCCGATGACCATCGCGGTGAGCGCAATGAAAAACCACGGACTTTCCGTTACGCGCGGTGCAACGGCATGATCATGGTACACGATCCACAGCTTGCTGACGCCGAGATAAACGGCTGAGAAAAACCCGAGCATGAACATCAGCGTGCCGATGAGCCCGAAGATGTGCATCGGCCGCTTGCCGAATTTCGAAACGAACATGATCGACAACAGGTCGAGCGGCCCGCGAACGAAACGGCTCGCACCGAATTTCGATTCGCCGTACTTGCGCGCCTGGTGCTGCACCACCTTTTCGCCTATTCTCGTGAAACCTGCACGTGCGGCGATGACGGGAATGTAGCGGTGCATTTCACCGTACACTTCAATGCTTTTCACCACGTCGCTGCGGTAAGCTTTGAGTCCGCAGTTCATGTCGTGCAGCTTCACGCCGCTCATCCACCGTGTTGTGGCATTGTACAGCTTTGACGGAAGATTTTTCGTCATCGCGTTGTCGTACCGTTTCTTCTTCCAGCCGGAAACGAGGTCGTAGCCTTCCTTCACGATCATCCCGTAAAGACCCGGGATTTCGTCCGGGCTGTCCTGCAGATCAGCATCCATCGTTATGATGACGTTTCCATGCGCCGCTTCGAAACCGACGTTGAGCCCGGCCGCTTTGCCATAGTTCCTGCGGAATTTGATGCCGCGCACATTCGGATTTTTTTCCGCCAGCTGTTCCACCACTTTCCACGAGCTGTCCCTGCTTCCGTCGTCGATGAAAACGATCTCATAGGAAAAATGATTCGCCTGCATGACGCGCACGATCCAGTCGTGAAGCTCAGGCAGCGATTCGGCTTCGTTGTAAAGCGGGATTACTACGGAAATATCCATGAATGATCAGAATGGGGCCGGCGGAGGAGGAAGGTTCGGATCGGAATTAAAATCCACCGGTTTGTCCTTCTTCATGAAAGCGGAAACAATGAGATTGATGATCGTCAGCCAGAGCATATTCCCGAACAGTGCGAAAATCATCATGAACGGCACCGACATAAATTTCCGGGAGAATTTCATGCCCATTTCGATCTGGTCCTGCGTGAGGCCCTTTGCTTCCATTCTCTGCCGCGCAAGTTCCATTTGCTGGGCCATGAAATCAGGAGCAATTACTTTCATAAAGACCGGCGTCCAGATCGTCATCACAAGGCTGAAGAACAGCGCTACCATCGTGAGGTAGCCCAGCGACTGGCCGTAGCTCATGTATCCACCCATTTGTGTTTCCCGGTAGTTTTTCGCCGCATAAATGATGATCCCCATGTAAATGAGGTACGACAGGTAGTTCGTGGCGGAATTTGTTACGCCGGAAAGGTAGATCCCGAGCGCAAGAGCGATCACTGCAAACGAAATGACCACCCCGTATATCAGAGAGTGTTTTAGCATGACTGTGAAGATTTGTTCGCCGCAAATATAGCAGAATGCCACGGGAGTTGCCTTGGGTTAACAGGCTTTGGGATCCCGGTTTATTTTTTGTTGTAGATTTTGAAACAGATTGTGGTATCTTTGGCGCGGGTAAGTCTTATACGACCAGCTCCTGCTGAATCCCCCAGGTCCGGAAGGAAGCAAGGGTAGGTGGTTGTAGCGGTGCGATATAAGTCGCTTACCCATTTTTTATTTCATTCCCTGAGCTCCGGCGAATGATTTTGCATGACCTGCATGAACATTCCTCCCCTATTCCTGGAAACTGAACGGCTCCTCGTCCGCAACTACCGGATCACGGATGCGGCCGATCTTTTTTCACTGGTGAACGGCAACCGGGAAGAGCTGAAAGAATATTTCCCGAACGTGGTGGAAAACCTTTCTTCGGTCATGGCCGCGCGGAAATATATTCTCCTCCGCAACCGGGAACGGTCGGCGGCCATATCCATTTTCTCCGGCGTGTTCCTGCGAAAGGAGGAAAAGCTCATCGGGCAGATCATCGTCAAGGACATCAATCAACGCGTGCCGAAGGGCGAGGCCGGGTATTTCCTCGCGAAGGAATTTTACGGGAACGGTTTCGCTTCCGAGGCACTGAAAAAAGTAACGGACTATTTTCTCGGTGAGCAGAAATTCGCAAAGCTCATGTGCCGTATCGAAAACCGGAATTCCGCTTCGCGGAAAGTCGCTGAAAAAGCCGGCTACACATTTTCCGGAACGCTGCGGAATGATTTCCGGACGCTGGAAGGCCGGCTGATGGACTGCGAAGTGTGGGAAAAAACAAGCTCCCCGGGATAAAACACCGATTTTCTTTTTCCCTTCACCGGTATCGCGCGAAAGAAAAAAAGCTATTCGCCGTCCAACACAAAAAACGAACTGATGAAAATTACATTACCCGGACTCCTGCTTCTCCTATGCCCTTTCGTTCATTCGCAAACGCCGACCGTCGGACTTATCCAGCACACCGGTGGCGAAGACGGCGGTTATGTGCTTTTTGCACCGATATCGGATACGACCACTTATCTCATTGATAAATGCGGCAAGGAAATTCATTCGTGGACGAGCGCCTACCGCCCCGGGCAATCCGCCTATTTCCAGGCGGACGGAACGCTTCTCCGCGCCGGAATTACGAACAACCCTGATTTTGTCGCCGGCGGTGCGGGAGGAATCATTGAAAAGCTCGACTGGAACAGCAATGTGCTCTGGAGCTATGCCGTTTCCGACACTTCGCAATGCCAGCACCACGATATATGCGCGCTGCCGGACGGGAACATTCTCGTCATCGCGTGGGAGAAAAAAACACAGGCCGAAGCGATCGCCGCGGGAAGAAATCCTGCCTTCCTCGGATCGGAGCTGTGGGGCGAAAAGATCGTGGAGCTGCAGCCGGTGGGGAACAATTCCGCGAACATTGTCTGGGAATGGCACCTGTGGGACCATCTCATCCAACATTACGACAGCACAAAAGCGAATTACGGGATCGTTGGCAACAACCCGCAGCTGGTGAACATCAATTACAGCGGAAGCACAGCAGCCGACTGGGCGCATTTCAATTCGATCGACTACAACCCGGCCCTCGACCAGATCGTAGTGAGCGTACACAACCTGAACGAGATCTGGGTGATCGATCACAGCACAACAACAGCCGAAGCGGCCGGCCACACCGGCGGAAATTCCGGCAAGGGCGGCGACATCCTCTGGCGCTGGGGAAATCCTGCCGCGTACAACCACGGCAACGCATCGAACAAGATGTTCTTCGGCCAGCACAATGCGCACTGGATCACACCGGGACTTCCGCATGAAAACGAGATCATGGTTTTCAATAACGGAAGCGGGCGACCAGCCGGGAATTATTCCACGGTCGAGATCATTTCTCCCCCGGTCGATTCTGCGGGAAATTATTCATCCAGCCTGCCCTACCTGCCTGCGGCGCAGGACTGGATCTATGCCGACAGCGTGCCGGCGAATTTTTACGCCACCAATATTTCCGGCGCGCAGCAACTGGCCAACGGGGACGTCCTGATCTGCAACGGGCCGGCCGGAACCTTTTTCGAGATTGACAGCACGATGCATACGGTGTGGAAATACATCAACCCGGTTTCGGGAACCGGAATTCTTTCACAGGGCAGCACGCCCACCGGGAATCTCGTTTTCCGCAGCCCGTTCTATTATTCGTCGTACAGCGGCTTCAATTCGGTAGCGCTTTCCGCAGGACAACCCATCGAGCTGAATCCTTATCCGTACACGTGCGACCTCACCGGGATAAAAAAAACCGGAGATGAAAATGTTTTTTCCATTTATCCCAACCCGTCTGATGACGTGGTACATATTTCTTCCGGCCATGACCCGATGAAATCACTCTGCGTCATTGACCTTTCAGGAAGAGTTGCGGAAAATATCGCGGTGAATGGCACGTCGTACGATCTTCCGGTGAATGCGCTCAGCCCGGGAATTTATTTCCTGCAGGTTACAACATCATCCGGCGCTTCCGTTCAGCGCAAGCTTATTGTGAACTGATGTTTTACCCGCCGAAGAAAGCTTCGCAGTGATTGTATAATTTGTTAATAACCAAAGCCGGCATTCCCGTAAATTTGCAGCGATAAAAACGCAGCGCATTATGAAATTCTTCATCGATACCGCCGACCTCGCACAGATCAAAGAAGCCCAGGAACTGGGCGTGCTGGACGGAGTCACCACGAACCCTTCGCTCATGGCCAAAGTCGGGATTTCCGGCGAGGCTGCCGTGATGAAACATTACGTCGACATCTGCAACATCGTTACGGGTGACGTCAGCGCGGAAGTCATTTCCACGGATTTCGACGGCATCGTGAGAGAAGGCGAAAAGCTCGCGAAGCTGCACAAGCAGATCGTCGTGAAAGTGCCGATGATCAAAGAGGGCGTGAAAGCGATCAGATATTTTTCTTCGAAAGGAATCCGCACGAACTGCACGCTCGTCTTCTCGCCCGGGCAGGCGCTGCTCGCGGCGAAAGCCGGCGCTGCGTATGTTTCTCCTTTTATCGGCCGGCTGGACGATGTTTCCACCGACGGGCTGAACCTCATTGCGGAAATACGCGAGATCTACGACAACTATGGATTTGCAACGCAGATCCTCGCCGCTTCCATCCGTCATCCCATGCATATCGTGGACTGTGCGAAGATCGGCGCAGACGTCGCCACCTGCCCGCTCAGCGCGATCATGGCGCTGCTGAAACATCCGCTTACGGATAATGGTCTCGCCCAATTTCTCGCCGACGCGAAAAAATTCAGCTGAGGCAAATTCCCTCCATAAAAAAACGGCGGTGAAAATTTTTCCCGCCGTTTTCTTTTATCAATAACGTCATCAGCCTTTCTCTTCCCAGATCATCACCAGGTGAATGATCACCTGCACGGCTTTTTCCATGTCCTGCACGGAAACCCATTCCTGCTTCGAATGGAATGCGTGCTCCCCGGCAAAAATATTCGGGCAGGGCAATCCCATGAAAGAAAGGCGGCTTCCGTCCGTTCCGCCGCGTATGCTCGATCGCACCGGCTCGATTCCCGTCCTGCGAATGGCTTCCAGCGCATAATCCACCACGCGCGGATGCTTGTCCAGCACTTCTTTCATGTTGCGGTATTGCTCCTTCACGACAAGCTGGTAAGTCGATTTCGGGTAATCTTTCATCACCGTGCGGATCACCGATGAAAGCGTTTTCTCTTTGTCGCGCAGGCCTTCTTCCGAAAAATCGCGGAGAATGAAATTGATCGTTGCCTGCTCGAGCGTTCCGTTCACTGAAGTCGGGTGAATAAAACCTTCCATCTTTTCCGTCGTTTCCGGCGTACAGGTTGTGCGCGGAAGTTCGGCAAGAATGCGCCCGGCGATCTTCAATGCGTTTTCCATCTTTCCTTTTGCAAAACCGGGATGTGTGCTCACGCCGTGAATAATAAGCGATGCACCATCGGCGGAAAACGTTTCATCTTCGAGATGGCCGACGGTTTCGCCGTCCATCGTGTAACCGAATTCAGCGCCCAGCTTTTTCAGGTCGGCTTTATCCACCCCGCGGCCGATCTCTTCGTCCGGAGTGAAAAGTATTTTAATATCACCATGCCTGACATCGGGGTGTGTCATGAAATAATACGCGGCGTCCATGATCTCGGCAAGACCGGCTTTATTGTCCGCGCCGAGCAGCGTCGTTCCATCGGCCGTGACGATATCGTTCCCGAGCTGGCCGGCCAGCGCTTCATGTTCCGCGAAGCGGATCACCTGGCTTTTATCAGCCGGGAGCACGATGTCTTTCCCGTCGTAATTTTTGTGCACGACAGGTTTTACGTTTTTCCCCGAACAATCCGGGGACGTATCCATGTGCGAACAAAAACAGATCGCAGGAACTTTGTTTTTCGTGTTCGAGGGAATCGTCGCGTAAACGTACCCGTTGGCATCCATGTGCGCGTCCTTCACGCCCATCGCGAGCAATTCTTCCACAAGTATTTTCCCGAGATCTTTCTGCTTTTCCGTTGACGGGCAGGTGGGAGAATCCGGGTCCGACTGAGTATCCACCTGGACGTATTTCAGGAACCGCTCGAGAACAGTATGCTTGATTTCCATAAGAGAATTTTTGTGCGCTGAAATTAACCAATAAATCCGTTTTGCATCGGGCGATTTGCTTTTGCCATCGCAATCCTGTATTTTTCATCATTGGGATCCGTCAGTTTCCTGCCTTCCCGCTGCAGGAAAAGCTTGCCTCAGAAAGCACATGGACCAGCAAAAACACCAGGAACTGCGTCTGCTCGCCTCAGACCAGCATGCACGCGGAGTTGAAAATCATCACATCGAAGAAAATCTTCAGAAAGCGGGCGCAACGCCGGAGATGACCGCCCATATCATGAAAGAGATCAAAACGATCGACTTCATCCGGCGAAAAAAACGGGGCTTCCGCAGCGTGACGATCGGCTCTTTCCTCCTTGTGTTCGGGTTTCTTATCACCCTCCTGCTTTATCACAGCGGCAGCAATATCAATTACGCCATGTATTCGGTCACGATCGCCGGTGTGGTGATGCTGCTCTGGGGAATGATCGACATCATGGGCTGGTGATTTTTCCGTGGCGTGTATCTTCGGCGAATTTCTGTGTTATAAAACTGCCGTCCCTGCGCCATGCTGAAAAAAATCCTGGTCTCCGTATTCATCCTTCTCCCGTTTTTCCTCGCCGGACAGGCGGACACAGCGAAATTTTCCCGGTCGCTGATGCCCATGGAAAAGGATATTTCTCTCCTTTTAGGCATCAACTACTGGCACTGGACATACGGCGAGGTCGGCGTGGCGAAGAACAGTTTTACCCTTGCCGGCGTTCACCCGTTTGCCAGCGCCGTATTCATTTCCGACGAGCTGAAAATGGATGATCATCACTTTGTGATGGGACCGAAGATCGGCGGATGGATAGCGGGAGGCGCATCCGCCATGGCGCTGGGTATAAATGCCATTTACTATACTGATTTCAGCGCGGGATCATTGCGCCTGCGACCCGAGATCGGCATCGGCATGGGGCCGTTCAAGGTCGTTTATGGCTATAACCTGCGGCTTACGGGAAAATATTTTCCTTATGTGAACAGCAACGTCGTTTCGGCGGTATTCCTTATCGGGCTGAAAAAGGGAACTACGGCGATGTAACTTTTATTGGCACGACGGCTTATTCCCGTAACGCATCATTTCTGTAAATTTGAAACCCGTGCAAAAGACCATCCTCTCCGCATTCCTGCTTTTCGCGCTTGCCTCCTGCTCCAACGACAAGAGCACGAAGGTCCCGGGCGATTCATCGGTTACCGACACCGGAAAAGTTGCCGTAAGCGACACTGCCCCGAAGGACGAATGCGCGATCCGCAAAAAACGTATTCCTAAAAATTATCCGCAGGACTCGATCGATAAAGACCTTATCGGGCTTTCGCGCTGCGGGATCGACAGCTTCGATTACCTGTACGTCGTTCCGAATCTTTTTCCCGCGTGGCTGAGCGAACGTCGCGTGGTGGGCGACACCGTCACGTACGGCGATTTTATCGAGCACCTTGAAAAATTCCGCACCACGGATTCCTACTACAAGCTTCACCTGAAAGTGGCGACGCTCGACAGCCTGAAGACGATCCCGTTCCAGAAAAAAGACATTTACCGCATGAAGCCTTTGCTCGGGCAGCTCGGTTTCACCGAGGGTGAATGGGATATGTTCTCCGGGTTTGCCGTTACCTATCCCGTTCCCGATCCGAAACATTTTTCATGGGGCGATATGCTCGACGCCTTTGAAAAATACAAATCGACGCGGCCACCGCTTCCCGAAGACCAAATCAACTGAACGTATGCTCCGGATCCTTACGCTGCTTTCCTGCGCAGTATTTTTCCTTTCCTGCGGGAACAACCCGAAAAAAAGCGAGTCCGGCAGCACGAAGAACGACCAGTTCACCGATCGTTTCCGCAAAGACGTGCTCACGCTTCGTCACGTGGGATTGCTCAATAATATCCCGGACAAAACCCTGGATTCGCTCATCCCTGTTTATGCGAAAGACACGCTGAACGGGCTGAAGGACCTGCTCGTTTACAGTGGCGAAGCGATGAAGCTCGATCTCCGCGAGAACGGGAAGGCGCCGCATGAAGTGTACGACCGCCTCTGCAATGAAATCGGGAAAAGATACCCGGAGCTGCGCGTTGATTCCACCCGTTATCATTATCTCGCGGACTATCCCGAAGATCACGACACCGACTGGGTGCTCATGCGGATGAAAGCAGGCAGCGACGTTTTCCTGCAGAAGCTCTACTGGTTCCGCGACTGGCCTATCGATGAAACGTTCTGCAAGGTCTACAACACCATGCTGGCCCAGCAGAACAAGAGCTACCGCATGTTCATGATCTCGTACCGCTGCACGAATTGTGTCAACCCCTGGGACGACGAGAACGTGAAGTTCGACATCAACACCATCGGCCTGATCATGCTCACCAAAGCGCAGGAAGATTCGCTCATGCCGATGTGGGACCTTGCGCTCGATCCCGAAGAGGAATTTTCAACGATGAGCCCGCACCAGCTCGACAGCATGTTCACGCGGCTGGAATCATCGGGACTCGTGACGGCGAAAGACAAACCCTGGTATGATGCGAAAAAAGAAGAGATAAGAGAAAACACCATTTACGGAAGCGAAGCCTTTTACGATTACATCGATACGTTGTTCACCACGGTGAGCTTCGATACGATCAATGATTACAATCCTTACGCTGAAATGCTGAAAGCGATGACGCACATTTCACGCGGGCATTTCAATCCCGGCATTGTTTCGGATACGACAACAGATGCCAATTTCACTGATCACACCGTCCGTTTCTCGCTCAACGGGAAAGTATATGAATCGGAGGAAATGCAGCGCGGCACCGTGCTCTGCACAGGCCTGATCGACGACGTCAACAAAGCGATGGAAGAGCAGAAAGCCGGGGGCGCATTCTATACGGTGCTAACGCGCGACAAGATCGCGATCATCGTTTTCATCGAAGATGACAAGCTGGAAAAAGTGAAAAGTTCCGGTTTGTTCCGCGACATGCAGAAAGGAACGCCGGCTTACCTGCGCGATCTCTACAACAACCAGCCGGAGCTGGATTAATTTCCCGTGTAGATCCACGTATCCGCCCCGAACTGCTTCATGAGCTCATCGTGTTTACGGTCGGCCGCTTCTTTGGATTCCGTATCGAACAATGAAACGTAATACAGGTCCATCGGCGCCTCGATCAGCGAGCCGCTCACCCCTTTCGCTTCCCACTGTTTTTTGAAATTGACGGCGTTCTGCTTTACGCGGAATGCACCCGCCACGAGATGGAACGTATTTCTTTCTTCTTTCTTCTGCACGGCAGGCGGTGCGTCCTTCTTTTTCTTTGCGGCGACAGCCTGCGTTACCGGTGCAGGAGTGTTGTGCGATAGCGCTTCTTTCCCGGTTCCCGTTCCCGCGTCACCGAAGCAGTAAAGGAACCCGTCACGCGACGCAATGAAAATTTTTCCTGCATCGGCAGACGGCGTCGCCTCAAAAATTCCCGGGTGGAAAGCGAGCTCATAAAAAAAACCGCCGCGGTCGTAACGGAAAAGACAGATCCCGGAATACCCCGCCGCAACGAGCTTGTCATTTACAAACAGCGGCGTCGAAATCGAAGGCCCTGTCCGTTTCCGGAACACCACTTCCGGGCATGGATAAACGGTTTTTCCGTCCGGACCTTTAACAAGCGTGTCTTTCCGCACATGATCGTATTTCACGACCGTGAGATAACCGTCAATTCCCATGAAGGAAGCAAGACGCGGGAATTCACCGTCGTTGTACCGGTCGTTCACCGCCACACTGCCGATGACCCCGCCTTCCCACGAAGCAAAAGAAAAATCGGCGGACGGAAAATACCATTGCACGCAGTTGTCCGGCGACTTCGACGGATCGAGCTTGAACACGCCGCCATTGCCCGCGATGTATTGCTTTTCCACCGGGATGAGCAGGCAGCTGTCGGATGTCACTACGGGAGAACCGTCCATGTCCGAACCGATGAAAAAATCCCAGTCGATGATTTTTGTGGCGAGATTGAAACCATACACGTGACCACTTCCGGCCGTGATGTAAATGTGATTGCCGATGTGCGCAGGAGAACTTTCGGTTACGAGGTTGCCACCGTGATGCGCAGCATCTTCCCGGTTGTAAAGATCCGTGCAGCCGAAAACGTCGGGAGCCGCGAACGAATCGGATGGTATGGTTTTCTTTCCCGGGTCGAACCATTTGAATTTCCCGTTCTCGAGACCGATGTACGCCGTATCGGAAATAACGAGGGCCGAAGCATCACAGTCGCGGCTGTAGCTGGCGGTGTGCTCCACATCCATGCGCCAGAGCTCTTTCCCGGTGAAATACGAAACCGCGCGGAAGCTGTAAGCGTGCGCGCCGCAAAGCGGGGAATTCACGCCCTTGCGGCTGCCCTGTATGATCTCGATGCGGTTTTCCGGATCGGCTGCGCTGTCGTTCTTCCAGATCGTGCCGGTTCCTTTCAGGATATCGTCATAAGCATATTCCCACTTCACATCGCCGGTCTGCGCATCGATCTTTTTCAGGTGATGATCGAAGCAACCCTGGATGAGAAATTTTTTTCCGCACTCGTCCACGATCAGCGGCTGACCTGTCCAGCCTGCACCGGCCCATTGCTCGATCCCCTTTTTTTCATTGACGATCGTCGTTCCGGATCCGAGAAATGTTT
>DASTSF010000451.1:0-12311 GCA_035760825.1 Bacteroidia bacterium | reverse complement strand
GGCAGAAGTGGATGATCCTTCCGCGCGGAAGCGGAATGCTTGTTTTTGACGACAATGGAACCATTGACAATCCTTCGGACGACAGGGTGACACGCCTGGGTTTTACGGCCGGC
This sequence comes from Bacteroidia bacterium, assembly GCA_035760825.1. GTDB lineage: Bacteria > Bacteroidota > Bacteroidia > Palsa-965 > Palsa-965. The sequence goes on along the minus strand of DASTSF010000451.1, from coordinate 12,198 downwards.
AACGGAGGAATCGTCGGAACGGATGTTTATTCGATGGCGGAAGACCAGGACGGGGAAATATGGGTTGGGACCGACCAGGGGATCTCCGTTTTTTATTGCGCGGAAAATATTTTCACACCGGGCGCCTGCGATGCCCAGCAGATCCTTATTCAGCAGGACGGATACACGCAGATCCTCATGGGAACGCAGTCCGTGACGTGCATTGCCATTGATGGTGCCAACCGGAAATGGATCGGCACGGAAGAAGGCGGCGTTTTCCTTATGTCTGCCGACGGTCAAAAACAGCTCGCGCATTTCGATGTAACAAACAGCCCGCTGCTTTCGAACGACATCACGAGCCTGGCCATTAACCAGAAAACGGGGGAGATCTTTTTCGGAACAACCAAAGGGCTTGTTTCTTACCGGGGAGAAGCCATCGAGGGGCAGGACCAGATGGGTGACGTTTATGCGTTTCCCAATCCCGTAACGCACGATTATCACGGACCTATCGCGATCACCGGGCTGGTGAAAGATGCGGATGTGCGCATTGCGGACGTAACCGGCAACGTGGTTTACCAGACGAAAGCGCTGGGCGGGCAGGCCATCTGGGACGGAAACAACTTCAAGGGCGAACGTGCGGCAACCGGCGTGTATCTCGTTTTCATCACCAATGAAGACGGAACGCAAAAAGCGATCACGAAGATCCTTCTCATCAACTAAACGGAAGACCAATGCTGCAATCCACGCGTGGCATCGTTCTTCATACCATCCCGTATTCCGACAGCCGCATCATTGCCAGGATTTACACGGAAAGATCCGGGTTCACCTCGTACATGCTTTCTGTTTCGCGGAGCAAAAAAGGAAAGATACGCGGCAATATCCTGCAGCCGCTTACGCAGATCGAGATCGTAGCGGACCACCGCGAAAAGAACGCCATGCAGACCGCGCGGGAAATTTCCTGCCCGGAACCCTATCTTCACCTGCAGGACGATATCGTGAAAACGAGCATTGCGCTTTTTCTGGCGGAAGTGCTGTACAAATCGGTGAAAGAGGAAGAGCCGAATCCGCCGTTGTTCTCGTTTCTTACCAATGCTTTTCATATCCTGGACCTGCACGAAGAGGGCGTTGCGAATTTTCACCTCGTTTTTCTGGTTCAACTGACGCGTTATCTCGGTTTTTACCCGCAACAGAGGTCATTCGAAGGAAAAACATTCTTCGACCTGAAAGACGGTGTGTTCCGCAGCGCTATTCCGCCACACCCGCTTTATCTCGAAGAAGCGGAAAGCCGCCTGCTGGAAGAACTGATGCAGCTTTCTTTTGACAACATGCAGACATTGGCGCTTACGGGAGAATGGCGCGGTAAAATGGTGAAGCACCTGCTGCAGTATTACCAGCTGCATCTTTCCTCGATGCACGATGTAAAATCACATCATGTGCTGGAAGCGGTGTTGTCGTGAGGCGGAGCTGATTTGTTTGAGAAGTGGTCTCGACTCTCGCCCGACCTGACGGTGGTCTCGACTTGCGCTCGACCTGACAGTGGTCTCGACTTGCGCTCGACCTGACAGTGGTCTCGATTTGCGCTCGACCTGACGGTGGTCTCGACTTTCGCTCGACCTGACAATGGTCTTGACTTGCGCCCGACAGAGAAAGGCGCAGTTCAGTTTTTCGAGAGGCGCGCTTTTTCATCCTTGTATTTCACGTGAAGCACATAGCGGAATCCGACGGTGCAATGCTGTTCTTGCGGATCGATGAAACGCTTGGCGCTTATGCCGGCTTCGTTTACACCGCTTCCCGGTTTCCCGGCAAAACGTTCGTCGTACCAGTTGGCGCCACGAACAAGGCGTCCATTTTTCGCATTGCCTTTGTCGTACAGCATCTCAATCTGTTCGGCCAGCTGCGCGGCTTCCGAAGTATCGGCATCCATCACAAGCAGGTGTTTTTTAAAAAACGGCTCCCAGTTCTCCGCATACGACTCCATCATCCACTCTGAAACATTGCCATCCATCCAGGAAATTCCCAGGATATCATAGTGTCGTGTATCGAGATTGCGGTCAAGATCTTTTTCATTCCCGAGATCGGCGTTATCCGTCCGCGGGAAACGTCCCATAAGCTTGTATTCCTTGTAGCTGTCCGACGATTGCGTAAGATCGGCGGGTCCGGTGAAGAAGTAACCATCCGCAATGTAATCGCCATTGAAATTTTCGTCTTTTGTAAGAAGGCGCTTCAGGTAATTGAAACGCTGGTAAGGATCATCGTGCCCAGAATAACTGAGAGCGAGATCTGTGATCCAGTCGTTGCAGCATTCACGCGCAGCAAGCGGCACAGCTTTATCTTTCAACGGCAGGGCGGTCGAGACCAAATCCCATTCTACATCGGATGGAAGCGTGTATTCGATCTTGTACGGAACGCCGGCAGCATCGAGCGATTGCTGGTGGAAATGCGTTTTCCAGTCGAGGAACGCCAGCGCCTGGTACCAGCTCACGCCAACCACAGGATAGTTGTCATACGCCGGGTGCCAGAAATACATGTTCGCCATCGGCTCGTTGTAGCTGAACGTGAAATCGGTTGTCCAGCATAACGTATCGGGATAAACATAGAGTGAATTTTTTCCGAGTGATCTCACGGCTTCGCTGCTGTCGTTGAAGAAAACGTAATTGTACACTTCATGATAATCCTCGAGCAGAATGAACGAAGTGATGTGGACCCGGTATGTTTTTCCTTTGATTTTTATATCGTATCCCGACAGCGTGCTTGTATCCGTTACCGGAACAGTATCCGCGGTGAACGTGCGCAAAGGTTTTCCCGCATAGCCGTTCGATGCGCGCACCCACTCGAGGAATTCACGGTATTCCTTGTTCGTTACTTCATATTTCCGGAAATAAAAGGGTTCCATCACGAGACGGATGCCTTTTTCAGGCAGACGTGAAGCAAAAAGCCCTGCAGAAGCTACGCCGTCTTTATTTTTTTTCGTGGCCACAGTTACGGCGTCCGAATCCAGCTGCCCGATCATGGTCCATGGAAAATTCCAATAGAAACGGGAAAGGCTGTCTTTAAACACGGATTCGCCGAAGTTCAGGTACTGCATGTCGTTCAGCCCGCTTTTGAAGGGGATCCCCGAATAATACACGGAACGGAAAGTGGTCTTCCTGCCGGCCGAAAATGCGCCCGCATTATCGAGCGAGTCGATCGCGCGCGAACCGGACATCACGTGAAAATTCTCGGGTGATGCCTTCGCGGAAAATGCCGGTCCGGGAACATTCACCGGATATTTTCCTTCGTACCATTTTTCATCAAGATCAATTTTCCTGTTATCATTCGCGTAATGGTGATGCGACGGATCTTTTGAAACATGCGCCGTGTCGGAGCCGCTGACGGAATCGTTGGCCGATGCGATCCCGGAAGAATCACGTGCAGCGAGCGCATGATTTTTCACTGTTATTTCCGTCACAGAAGACGTATCGCCGGAAGGGGCAGGAGGAAGCGGCGATGAACTTTTATTTCCCGGCGAGGAACCCGTTGCGGAAGGAACCTGCGGCGAGGAAGAAAAATACATCCAGGAAGCAACAGAGATCAGCAGGATAAAAATTGCGCCGGATAGGCGGAACCGCCCGCTATTTCCCTTGCGGGGAAAGGCTTCGGCCAGCTTTTCGACGAGCGCCGCGCCGCGCGCATCCGACGGAGCTGCGGCGGTTTGGGAGAAAACGAATTCTGCGTTCATGTCCAGTGTTTTTTGCGTGAAAGGATCGTCCCCGCCTTCGAGGACAAATTGACGGAGAAGGGAATCCAGCCCGTTCATTCCGGACTGTTGCGGGCTGTCAGTTCTCATCCGTCGTATTTTTTGAGTGAGTTGTTTCGTTCAGTTTTTTCGCGAGCGACGCTTTCAGGCGCTGGTAATACACCTTGAGATGCTCTTCGGGCCGGTCCACGTATTTCGCGATGTCGGCGTAGGGCATGTCCTGGCTGCGCAGCAGGAGCAGCATGCGTTCCCAGTCTTCGAGCTTTTCCAGTTCTGTTTTGAGCCGCGCCATGTTCTCCGTTTCAGGCGCATCCTCTTTTTCGGGGGCGGAATTCTGCTGCAAAACGGAATCGTTCATTTCCACGAAACCGAGGTGTTCATTTTTTCTTTTCACATCACGATAATGCTGCCGGAGGAAATTCACGAACACTTTAAAAACAAAAGAGCTGAAATTCTTTTCGGAATCGAACGAATATTTTCCGGCGGTTTCCATGACGCGGTACAGCGTTTTGTAGACCAGTTCCCAGGATTCATCCTCCGTGGTTTTCCAGCTGTGAACGGCGTATGCGAACAGTTTTTTCCCGTAGCGTTCGTAAAGAAGCGAAACGCTTTCTTTCCCGCCGCGAGAGATGATCTTGTATGTTTCCGTCTGTTCGGGCTTCACTCGCTTCCGGTCTTATTCCTGCGCTTTAAATGTATAATCCGGACAGGTAACAAACGGAACGGATGAGGCAATTCTGAATGTCGGACTACCCTCCGGGAAGCGGAAAATCAGGGTTTGTCATTGTGCCGGAATTCGTACGGCATAGCATCGACCTCCCCGTTCACGGAAATGGTGATGGATTCCACTTTCCCGTCTTTGATCACGAACGGGGCCGGTTTGATCCCCCAGAGCGGGGAGAAGAAGGTGCAGAGCATCGTCGAATCGCCCATGTATTCGAGCTTGCCGATGATGTTCGGGTGGTGCTCGAAAGAGACGGACAATTTGTTCTCTTCGACGACGACATTCATTTTGCCGTAAACCGGGTTTTCGTACATGCCGGCAAACGCCTGAAGGTCGACGGGAAGCTTCGGGTTTTTGGCAACGTCTGCATTCCATTTGGCCACCTGTGCATCGTCGTCCGCCCAGAACTTTTTGTAGCGGGGCAAATACAGCGCGCTGTAATTTTTATAGGGAAGGCCCATGTACGCGTCAATGATCTGCTGGCGGAGCGCGTTGAAGAGGTTGTTGTTGTCGCTGTTGGCGAGCACGACGATCCCGAGGTTCAGTTCCGGAATGAAACAAACGGTCGACAAAAATCCGCTGGCGCCGCCGTTGTGCCAGAACAGCTGTTTCCCGTGATAGTCGGCGGTGGTCCAGCCGAGGCAGTAGGAAACAAAATGATAATCGGGGTTACGGTTTTCGATGATCGTCTGCGGCTTGCGTGTTTCCGCAAGTGCAGCAAACGGAACGATGTGATTTCCCCCGTAACGGCCGCTGTCGAGCTGCATGAGCAGCCAGTGTGAAAGATCTTTCACGCAGGAGTTGACAGAAGCGGCGGGCCCGAGATTATCCACCACGTCGTACGCGATCTTCGTTTCCTTCCCGTTCCATCGTGTATGCGGCACACAGGCGTTCGCATCATGCGCGATCACATCGTGCGTCGTGGATGAACGCGTCATTTTCAGCGGAATGAAAAAGCGCTCTTTCACGAAATCGTCCCAGGATTTCCCGGTGGCTTTCGGGATGATCTCGCCGGCGGTGAGGAACGCCGCATTGCAATAGCCGTACTGTGCGCGGAAGCCGAACACCGGCTTGTTGCGACCGATCGCATCGATGATCTGCGCGCGGGAAAGGTTCGAATCCCAGTTGAGAAAATCGCCCTGGAACGTCTGGAAGCCGAGGCGGTGGCACAGCAGGTCGCGAATGGTCACCATGGGCGTGACAGCGGGATCATACATGTGAAATCCCGGCAGCCATTTCACGACCGAATCGTTCAGCGAAAGCTTTTTTTCCTGCCCGAGCACGGCGAGCGACGTGGCGGTAAATGCTTTCGTGCAGGACGCGATCATGAACAGCGATTCGTCGTTCACTTTTTTGTCCGTTCCCATTTCCGTTACGCCATAGCCTTTGGAAACCACCACCTGCCCGTCTTTCACCACAGCGACAGCAAGTCCGGGGAGGTCCCAGTTTTTCATTTCGCGCGTGATGTACGTGTCGAGCGAATCGGTGATGAAAGCCGGTTGTGCGGCGGGAGCACTTTTTTCATTCGTCAGCGAAAGCGCGAAGAAAGAAGCGAAGAGGACCGCAAAAGGCAAAAGATAACGACGGGAATTTTTCATGAGAACAAAAATAATGGTCAATAATGCTGCGGGAGATTATCGGCCGGGATGTCGGGAAAGGGTTTCAAATCACCACTCCGTAGGCTTCTTTGAATGCCTGCTGCGCGTATGCATTGTGTGCGTACGCGAAACCTTTGTCGCCCCAGCCGCTTGCCCCCCAGGAATTGCGCACGATGAAATAATCGGGCGTATAGCCGACGATGCAAACGGCGTGCCCCCCATTTGCTGTGCGTTTGTTGTATTTGCGGAGATGTCCTTTCGTGAGCAGTGCATTTTCCCAGTGAATATCCACATCGAGACAGGTGAAAATAGGTCCGCCGCCCGAAGCGAGCCAGCGCCGGAACAGGTTGAGCTTGTCTTTGCTGCCGGCCGATTTCACGAGGTTGTAATAGCTGCGGATCTTATATTTTGATGCGATCTTAAAAATTTTGTCTTCGTCGCCGGCGTACAACTCATGCCGGCCAAAAGGCAGCAGGGAATCCTTTACACATCCGAATTTCCGCGCAACGTCGAGCGCCGTTTTCAGGCTGGTGCCGGAATCGTCGATAAACGTGGTAGGTCGATCAGAATATTCATCCATCTCTTTCGCCGACATCCAGATAAAGCGCACGGATGGTTTTTCATCGTGGCGCATTTTTTTCTTTTTCACGTAATGCCAGCGCAGCACGCCGTCGGCGAGCGACCAGCCCACACAGGAGCCTGTTTGTCCCTGGTTGCCGGGTTTCCACCAGCTTTCGCGCAGGTCGACGGAACCGGGAACGATCTTCACCGGCCGGAAATGCCCGAGACGGGCCGCTTTTTCCAGCGTCCAGTCTTCTTCCTGTTTCCGGGAAGGAACAATATTCAGCCTGTATTTTTTCATGATCGGGGAAGTTGGGTTAACGGGTTTGTTGAACGGACATGAGTAATGCTTTTATAAAGCAATGCTCAATTTACAAGGAATTTTCCGCGCAGGGAACCATCTTCAGCAGCTAACGTGTAAAAATAAATTCCGCTTTGAAGCATCGAGCAGTCAAGGGAAATTTCCGTTCCGGAGAATGCAGCTGTTTTCACGATACGGCCGCTGACGTCGGAAATAACCAGCGTTGCATTGCTCACCGGGCGGTCGAGGCGCAGGTAGGAAATTCCGGAAACGGGATCCGGGAAGAAGTTGCCGTGCAAAATATCCTGCGGATATTCTTCAACGAAAGTCGGGAATGTATTCGCACAAAAACCCGGGCTTTCCGTGGTGGTGCTGGCCGGCTGACCGATCGTTGCCGCGGAAACAACCGTGCTATAGGAAGAGATCTGCGAGGAAAAACCGCTGTGAACGGATTGGCGGATCACCGTGTTCCCGGAAAGATTTGTGTGCGTGTAGGTCCAGTATTGTGCGGAAAGCGCATCGTAATAACCGCAGCCGATGCCGCCCTGCGGAGAAATGATCCCGCCCGGCAGCGATGAAAAATCCGTGTAAGTCCCCTGCAGCGAGGAGGAATGTGCGGCTTCGAGCTGTGCTCCGCGTGAAATGTAAAGGATGTATTGCGTGCCGTCGAAGAAAATGTCCGGATCGGAAGCGGAACCGCTGTTCAGCGTGAGCGAATACCTGTCGCCGGGAACCATGACGAACTGCGTGCCGTCACTCGACGGAACTTCGATCGCCGAATCGAAATGCTTCACGCAGGGATAGCTGGTGCAGACCGCGGGATCGGTTGTGCTTCCCGTCGAGTTGAGAAAGAACAGCACGATGTTCCCGCTGCTGTCGACGATGGCGGAAGGGTCGACGAACTGGACGGCATTTCCCGCGGTATCGACAATGGAAACCATTGACGGCGCCGGATCCCACGTGCCCGTGCCGTTGTCGTAGCGCCGCACTTTCCCGGGCGTGTAGAGGTAAAGCTTGTTTCCGCGGATGACAGGATCGGGAACGCTCCCGTTATACACGGGAAAATTCGGAACGGCGCTCCATGCGGTACCGTCGTCGGACTCGGCAAGATGAACTTTGTGGTCCTGCGGTCCCGTGCACGTGGAATCGCAGGAAAGAAAAGCCATGATGTATTTTTTTGTGAAGGGCTGCGCGTGAAGAGAAACGAGGCAGAAAAGCGAAGCGATAAAAAATGCGGAGAGAGATTTTTTTCGCATGGCCGGTGGAATTTACAGGTACAGGTCGATCATTTCCCGCACACAGCCTTCTCCTCCTTTTTTCGAAAGCACGACGTGCACCATGTTCTTCACGTCGTCGACCGCATCGGCGGGACAGGCGGAAAACCCGACGGTGTTGATGATATCTTCGTCGTTGAGGTCATCGCCGATGTAACAGACGTTTTCCGGCGTGATGTCCAGCTGCGCGCACCATTTCGTCAGCGTTTCTTTTTTCGGCACCTGCGAAACCTCGAGGAATTTTATGTGCAGGCGTTCGGCGCGCCGTTCGATCAGCTTCGTGTTGAACCCGTGGCTGATGATGCCGGTTTCGATGCCGCGCTGTTTCAGCTGGCGGATGGCGTAACCGTCCTTCGCGTTGAATTTTTTCAGCTCATCGCCATTTTCAGTGTAATACATTCCTGCATCCGTCAGCACGCCGTCGATGTCGAAGATCACGAGGCGGATGTTCTTCGAACGTTGTGCTTCGCGCGTTTCGATGTCCGTGCGGAGAAGGATATCCGTGGTAACGGAAAAACGGTTCGCAATGTGCGGAATTTCATCCGGAAGCGGGCGCGCAAGGTCTTTGATGCCGAGCTCGGCGGAAAGCTTCGCGGAATCGATGCCGTTTTTACGGAGAAGAAAGGAAAGATTGGCGGCGAAAAGACTCATTTGGTTTTGTCACATTTCATGCCATTCGTTCGCCAGGTTCCGGACTCCTCCGCCCGGCAATACCCGAATGTGCGAAGACAGGCAAAGCTAAATGATTTTCCTTCCGATGGCCGCGGCCACGTTTTTCAGCGAGGAGGAAAGCGCACGGAATTCGTCGTGGTTGAGCTGCTGTGACGCATCGCTTTTCGCCACTTTCGGATTCGGATGGACTTCAATGAGCAGCCCGTCGACGCCCATGGCGCAGCAGGCGCGCGCGAGGTCGGGAACGCCATACGCGTAGCCGATCGCGTGCGAAGGATCGAGGATAACCGGAAGATTCGAATATTGTTTCATCCACGCCGCTCCGCAAAGATCGAGCGTGAAACGTGTTTTGGTCTCGAACGTGCGTATGCCGCGCTCGCAGAGAATGACGTTGGGATTTCCACCCGACAGAATGAATTCCGCGCACTGGAGGAATTCCTGCAGCGTGGTGCCGAAACCGCGCTTGAGCAGCACGGGCTTGGTGGTTTTCCCGCAGCGCTTGAGGATGCCATGATCGTACATCGATTTGGCACCGATCTGGATGATGTCGGCGTACTCGATGATATCTTCCACCTGCGTGGCATCGCGCACTTCCGTGATGATGTTCAGTCCGTATTTGTCGCGCATTTTCGCCAGCAGCTTCAGTCCGTCGAGGCCCATTCCCTGGAACGTGTACGGCGATGTGCGCGGTTTGTAGGCTCCCGCGCGCAGCGTGGAAATGCCCAGTTCCTTCAGCAATTGCGCGCTCTGCCCGATCTGTTCTTCCGATTCCACCGAGCACGGACCGGCGATGAGCATCGTGTTGTTCGTGCTGCCGCCGATAACCGTTCCGTTGATGTTTATCGTGCGCGTTTCTTTTTTCCAGGCGCGGGAAGAAAGCTGCATGTCGTCGTTCAGCACGGTGACGCGATCCGCTTCGCCCTGGAATTTTGCGTCGAGCTCTTTAACGGACGACGAAGTGATGAGCACGTATTTTCCGTCGTAGTGCACGCAAAATGCTTTCAGCTGCTGCGCCATTTCCTGCGCGCGTTTTTCGGCTACGGTATTTTTAAGTTCGATGATCATTGTTTGAATTTTGAATGCTTGATTCCGGGTTCTGAATATAGCGTTCATTCAGAATTCAAAACCCGGAATTGATTTATGCTTCTCCTTTCACCAGGTTAAAGAACGTCAGCGCGCCGGTGACCTTATTTTCATTATCCACCACGGGCAGATAGCTGATCGGGAATTTTTTCGATTTGATAAGCCGGATGAGTTCGACAACGGTCGCGTTTTCGTTCACCGTGACAGGATTTTTATTCACAAGGTCATTTTCCGAGATGGAGGAAAGCGCGTTTATTTTTTTCAGCAGCCCTTTCCGTACATCGGCGTTGCTGACGATCCCTTCAAGCGTATTGTCGCCGCCGGCGAGAATGGTAAAGCCGAGCGCAAACGCTTCGATGCTGCGGAGAATTTTCTCGAAGCTTCTTTCCCCGGGTTTCAGCAGGGGAATTTCCCCGAAGCTCATCATGAAATCCTTCACGAGGAAATGCGATTCGTTCTCGTGTGTTTTCAGGTTCAGCAGGGCGAAGCCGAGCGATTCTGCGTTGAACAGGAACGACCCCGACACGCTGGCATACACGCCCATGTTGCGCAGGATGAACGACACTTCACCGTTCACGCCGCCGTCGACGTGGATGCGTTTTTCCGGGTAACGGCTTTTGAACAGGCGGATCTTGCGGAAAATTTCCTTGTTGAACTGTCCCCCGCTTTTGCCGGGAATGGTGGCCATCATCAGGATGAAATCGAACCGGTCTGAATATTGTTCGAAAACATCGATATCCGTGTTGGCCGTAATGGCGAGGCCCAGCTTTGCGGTGATGGTTTCCGGAACCTCCAGCTTCCCGGGAAGGTCTTCGTACTGGAACGTGACGAGCTCAACAGGCGTTTTTTCGAGCAGCGGAAAATATTTTTCCGGCGTTTTCGAAATGATGTGGAGGTCCACCGGCGTCCGGCTCCGGGAGCGGATGCGTTCGATGTCTTCAAAAACTTTCGGGTCGTCGTTGCAGTCGACATGGAAAAAATCGATGCGGTGCGCGTCGAGATCGCGGATCACGCTTTCAAGATCGCGGGAAGTGGAATAGATGGACGCCGAAATTTTCATGTGGGAATTCCGGTGTCAAAGGTAAGCAATCTGTGTGCGATGAGGGGCTTTGTAAAACATAACCGCCGGGACAGGAAGACGCGAGGGAAGCGGCTTCGGTGTCCCGGCGATGGTCTTTCGGGGTCCTCATGAGTTTGAAAAACATCAGCGGGAAGCTGTTTGCGTTTCCGGGTGGCCGGGCATGACGCGGATGTTTTTATGATAAGTGCGGTTGTAGTCGAAATCTTTTTTCGTTTTATCGTAACCGATGTAAGCCACGGGAAAATCATCGAACGTATTCGAAGGCGCATGTTCGGAAAGGAATTCGATCGAATACAGGAAGCTGAAATAATCAGCGGAAACGCCTTCCGGGAGATGCGTGTCGACCAGCAGGATGCGGTCTTTGCAGCCGGCCTTTGAAAAGCGCACGGCATAATCGTGACCGTACCCGAGATGGATGTCGATGTCTTTTTTCGTATCGACGAAAACGGAGTCCGTCCTCTGCCCGTCGCAATAAAGGATCACGGAATAATCCGCAACGGATTTGTCGGCGATCGTCATGCGGCCGGTGATGTCGAAGTACGGGACATTGGCATCCGAACTGTCGTGCGAGAAAATATTCGCGGAAAAAGAAACGGAGCTGAGGAAAAGGAAGCAGAGCGAGGTGAAGGTCTTCATGGTGTTTTGGATTTGATGGATCAAAACTATTTCCATGCGCAGACGTGTGGAAACCGGGAAGCACCGGAAGTTTGCCGATGTAAGAAAAACCGATTTTTTGTTGGCGAACCCCGCGGATGGTGAATCTTCATACCGGAAAGCGGATCAATGCAGAATGCTCAACCCGGGACGCAGAACTGTTTCATAAACCGAACGGAATCGCATACTGACAATCATGCTCCGGCCGTCCGCAGCTGCCGTAATCATATTTAAACCCGCGTTTTGCTTTCAGAGGAGCGTGTTTTTCCTGCTGCATGCTCGGCAGACATCCGATACTTTTCCGTCCCGGTTCATTTTTCCAGTACAGCTTTTTTCCCGGCAAGCGTTTCGCCTCCGGCTGAATCCAAACGCGCGTCGAGAAAAAAAACAGCGCCGTCTTTCCGGAAAACGTATGCCTGCAGCAGGCTGTCCGAAAAAAACACACAGCCGGTAAGAATCACGAACGGGTCAATCAGCAGGTCCCATTTCCCGTTCTTGTACGTCCAGGTTTTCATCAGGCAGGTACAGCCGTTCC
>DASTSF010000450.1:0-2491 GCA_035760825.1 Bacteroidia bacterium | reverse complement strand
CTGGGTAAATTGCTCAATACCATCAAGATTGTACAAACGCGCATCAATACCGATCTGCAGATAGAAGGTATCCTGATGACCATGTACGATGGCCGCCTCCGCCTCAGCAACCAGGTGGTGGAAGAAGTGAAAACGCATTTCCAGAGCATGGTCTTCGACACGATCATCCAGCGCAACACCAAGCTGGGCGAAGCACCGAGCTTTGGCGAAACGATCATCATGCACGACGCTACCAGCAAAGGCGCCATCAATTACCTTAACCTCGCGCGGGAGATCCTGCAGAAAAACAACATGACGCGATTGAGCGACGAGGAAAAAATAATCAACATCACGCAGGGGTAAATGAGTTCGCCCCCGGGGCCGGATCCTGCTTTTGCGGGAGGATTAAACGGGCGTCATTCGGCGTACAAAGAGAAAGTCCTCCAGTTTCCGCCGGGAAAGCCAGAAGTGCACGTTAAGCATTGATTATCAATAAAAAAGACTGGAAAATTGTGAAAGAATACAACCTTGCAGGTTATAACCTTGCAGGTCCTCCCCCCGAAAGGCGGGAAATATAAACCAGGCACTGATTATCAATAAAATACAATCAATCGCACCCGAAACAGGCAACCTTGCAGGTTCAGACCTTGCAGGTTATACGGAGAACGCCCAATTTTAACTGTTGAACTGAACATCGAACGATCATGACCGTCAAAAGAAACGCACTTGGAAAAGGACTCAGCGCTTTGCTGGAGAACGCAAACACAGACATAACTTCTTCCGGCAAAATGAAAGGGGAAACGACTGCCATCGTCGGCGCTGTTTCCAATATTCCGCTGGCGCAGATAGAAGCCAACCCGTTCCAGCCCCGCACGCACTTCGAGGAGCAGGCGCTCACCGAGCTTTCGGAATCCATCCGCCTCCACGGCATTATACAACCCGTCACCGTGCGCAAAATGGGTTACGACCGTTTCCAGCTCATCTCAGGTGAACGCCGTTTCCGCGCTTCGCAGCTGGCCGGGCTCGAAACCGTTCCCGCTTACGTTCGCGTCGCCAACGACCAGTCCATGCTTGAAATGGCGCTCGTGGAAAATATCCAGCGCGAAAATCTCGACTCCATCGAGATCGCCATCAGCTACAAACGCCTCATTGATGAATGCAGTCTCACACAGGAAGAGCTTGCTGCCAAAGTGAGCAAGCAGCGCTCCACCATTACCAATTACCTGCGCCTCCTCAAACTTCCGGCTGAAGTGCAGCTGGGCATCCGCGAAAAGAAAATCTCCATGGGCCACGCGCGCGCGCTCATCAACGTCGAGAAGCAGGACGACATGGTTGACCTTTACCACCGCATCACGGAAGAAGATCTTTCTGTCCGCGATGTGGAAGAGCTCGCCCGCGACGTGAAAAAGATCGAGCCGCGCATCAAGCACAAAAAACTCCAGGGCGATCTCAAGGAAAAATACGCCGACAAGATCAGGAGCCTGTCGAAGCAATACAATGCGAAGATCAGTCTCAAAAGCAACAACCTTGGTGAAGGCAAGCTCGTCATTCCGTTTGCGAATGAAACCGATCTTGAACGCATCATCGACGCGCTGGATATTTAGTTTTGAAGACGTAAGGACCCGGGACAGTCCTGTTGCGTTGCCCTCCGGAAAGATGTAGTTTCATTGCATGAAATCCTGCTTCTTTCTTTCCGCGTCTCTCCTCGTCGCCTGTTCCGTAAAAGCGCAGGTGATCTTCCAGAAGACATACGGTGGTCATCAATATGAAAATTCAGATTGTATGTACCGCGGCCCGGGCAGCATCACGCGCACGGCGGAAGGCGGCTATGCGATCTGTCACGCCACGGCCAGCTACGGCGTTCCCGCCAGCACGTCGGGTGAAAGCCTCTATTTTCTGAAGATCGATGACAACGGCGACACGCTGGTCACCAGGGCCTACAACAGCGGCGGCAACAGCATCGGACGGAGCATTTTCGAAGCGGCAGGCGGCGGTTACGTCATGGGGGCCACGATGGGCGGAGCTGCCGGGACTTCGCTTATCCGCGTGAATGCGAACGGTGACACGCTCTGGACGCGCAGCTTTTCACCCATTCCCGGTGGTTTTGGCGGAACCGGTTACTACGGTTTCCCATTTAACGACGGCGGCTTCGGAGCTGTTGGCGAATACGGGGAAACAGTGCAAAACCATTCCACGTTCTGTGCAGGGCTGGCAAAAGTGGATGCGAATGGCAATCTCGTTTTCGGGAAAACGTATTATTATAATCCTGCCCTGTTCAACGGAACGGGGATGCGCTTTTATTCCGCATCACCAACCAGCGACGGCGGTGTTCTTGCAACCGGCTATATTGACGACATGGAGATAGATGTGGTCGTTGTGCGGATGGATTCGACAGGCAATGTGCTTTGGGCGAAGAGCTATGATCTCAGTACCGAAGAAGCCGGCCTCATGGCGAAAGAGTTGCCTGACCACAGCATCGCCGTTACGGGTTATGTTGCGCTCAGCACCACCG
>DASTSF010000449.1:0-3179 GCA_035760825.1 Bacteroidia bacterium | reverse complement strand
CTCCGCTGACGAAAGAAATTCTCGCCGACGCGGAGATTGCGCAGCCGCTCATTGCTGTTTCCGATTTTTCCTATTACGCGGAAAAAACATTCGGGCACAACTTCGTGATGCTCGGCGATTCGGGAAAATTCCTCGACCCGATCTTCGCTTCCGGCGTTTACCTCGGCATGAACAGTGCGAAATTATTCGCTGATGCGCTCGACGTGCTGATGAAGGAAGGAAAAGAAAAAGGCATGGAAGCGATGAAGGAAAAGAAAAAGCACATCGACGGCGCGTATGATCTCGTCGAAAAATTCGTCAACATTTATTACGATCCGGCCGCGTTCAACCTGGCGGAGCTCAGCTCCGTTTCCGAATCCAATTACAAAGGATACGAAACGGCCTTTTCGCTCGTGCATTACCTGCTCGCGGGCGATTTCTTCAACCGTTACGAAGAATACAGCGGTTTCCTCGACATGCTGCGCGACCCGAAACAATTCGCGCGATGGAAAAATCTCGTTGTCGACCGGCCGCATATACATGAGAAAAGCTGCGGCGCCGACTGGAACCTCATTTTCGGCGATATCGACGACGAGCTGGTGCGCAGCACAAGCATCAACCGGGAAAAGGCATAGCGGGAGTATCTTTTTTTATTTCCTGTATTAATTTTGAATATGCATCTGCGACGGCTCATTGCATTCACTTTCTTTTTCTTCAGCGCGTTCGTGCTTTCCGCGAACGGCAATGACACGTCGTACATCTACGTTCACATCCTCCACGGCTCGAAACCGCAGCGCAATTGTCCCGATGACAGCGACGCGTACTACATGCTGGGCGGAAAGCTCGGGGGCCACGTGGTCATACAGCTCGACTCCTTCGATTACGGTTTCAGCTACACGACAAAGCACGTCCATCCTTTTGCACGAAAGAAAAAAAGCTGCTGCGCCGGCGTGTACGAATGCGATTCCGCCTCCTGCCAGCTCGAGGGCTGGTCGCGCGATAAAGTGACGACGATAAAAATTCCCGTTTCGCCCGCTGTAAAGAAACAGCTGCGCGACAGCATGGTGAAATGGCACCAGCACCCGCCGTTCGATTATGCGTTCTTCGGCATGCGCTGTGCATCGACCGCCTATTACCTTCTTTCCATTGCAGGTGTTTTCCCGAAAGCGTCGAAAGCGAAAAGCATGCGGAAAGCATTCTGGCCCGGTGCATTCAGGAAAAAGATCATGCACGTGGCGCGGAAAAAACATTACGCGGTAACGGTTCACCCGGGCAGCCGTTTCCGTCGCTGGGAAGGCGGATGATTTTCAGCTTATTTGGCATTTCCTCTTCGACCTTCTTCTTCACTTATTAGTTAGTTTTGAGCATGCGCACAAGATTTTTTCTCCTGCTGCCGGTGATCGTCGCACTGCTTTCCTCCTGTTCGCACGAAAAAGGAAAGCTGCGGGCGTACGTGAGCGTAAACGGCAGGTACGGCTTCATCGATGAATTCGGGAACACCTGCGTCGATATGAAATTCGAAGAAGCCTGGTCGTACATGCGCGGAAGCGCCGTGGTAAAAGCGAACGGAAAATTCGGACTGATCGACAAGGAAGGAAATTACATCGTGGAGCCGCAATACGATTCGGCTATTTCATTCAGCTCCGAATGCGTGATCGTGATGAAGAACAACCTTTTCGGGTTCATGGAAACGGGCACCGGGAAAATGATCCTTCCGCTGCAATTCGAAAATGCGGTCCCGTACAGCGACGGGCTCTGCCTCGTGGTGAAAGGAAAATCGGTCGGCCTTGTCAATGGCGAAGGAAAAATTGTCTGCCCGGTTGAAATGCAGAACATCGACCAGATGCTCAATGTCGGCGCGAAGATCATAAAAACGGATACCGACCAGGTGCAGATGCTCACGAACCTCATCCAGGGAATCGGCGAACTGAAATACGGGATCATCAACTCGCGCGGGGAAGTGATCATTCCCGCGATCTACAATGATATTTTCGACAACATCCCGGATGCGTATTACTATTACCCGTTCGTCCGTTCGCCGGAATTTGCAGAAGACACGACACCGAAAGTGAACGGCGCTCCGCCCGTGCTTATCGGGAAATACGGGATCACAGATACGGCCGGGAAAACAATTTTCAAACCGCAGTTCGACGAGCTTCCCGTATACGGCGACGGGTTGTTCCGCATCTGTGTCAATAAAAAATACGGTTTCGCGGATACATCCGGGAAGATCGTGATCACGCCGCAGTACGATTACGTCACTGCGTTCAGCGAAGGGAAAGCGATTGTCAGTGAAAAGACAGGGAATTTCATCATCAACCGGTCAGGGAAGATCATCGCAAAGAACATTAGTCCTGACGCGGGAGCGTTCCTCTTCAAAAACGGCCGCGCGCGCTGCGTTTCGGGAAACAAGCTTTACGGTTTTATCGATTCCACGGGACACGAGATCATTCCTCCGCAGTTCGATGTGGCGGAAGATTTCAGCCACGGCCGCTCCATCGTTTCCGTGAATGGGAAATGCGGACTGATCAGCCCCGATGGAAATTTCGTGGTGAAGCCGATGTACTATTTCCTCTTTGATCTCGAAGGCGGCTATTACCAGACGAAAAGTGAAAGCGGTCGTGCGGGTATCATCGATTCCACCGGAAAAATTATTGCAGATACGGTTTACGACGAAGTTTTTCATTTCCAGAAAAATTATTTCTGCGTGGAACAGAACGGGCTGAACGGTGTGCTCGATCTTGACGGGAAGACGATTTTTCCCGCCGCCTCTTCGGAAAATATTTTCTTTTTCAGCAAACGGGCCCGCGTAAAAGTGAATGACAAATGGGGCATCATCAATGAAGAAGGCGATTACCTTCTTCCCGCGGAATACGACAGTCTCGGTATGCTTTTCAAAGGCTATTCTACCGTCGTGATGAACGGCAGGTGCGGAACGATCGACTCAACGGGCAGGATCATCATTCCCCCGAAGTTCGATGAGCTCAGGCCTATCATCAACGGCTTTGCCGTGTTTTCCGAAAAAGGCCGCTACGGCTATGTCAATGCAAAAGGCGAGATCGTCATCGATCCGCAATACGAAGACGCCGCGGTGTTCGTCGATCCCGACCGGAAGGAATTTGAGTAAGAAGTGTGATTCAGGATTACCTGATGTCGCACGGCTCAATACTGACCGATCACTACTTTTTCCTTACCTTAGA
>DASTSF010000448.1:0-2068 GCA_035760825.1 Bacteroidia bacterium | reverse complement strand
GATTCTCGATCAATTTAGCCGGGAAGCATCTGCGGAGCGATGTGTTTCATTTCTTCTCTCTTTTCTCCAGCACGTCCGTCACGTCCTTCAGCGTTTTCCCCTTTGCCGCGAGCAGCACGAGGTAATGAAACAGAAGGTCCGCCGATTCATTGAGGAAAAGTTCATCGTTATTGTCTTTCGCCTCGATCACGACCTCCACAGCTTCTTCTCCTACTTTCTGCGCAATTTTATTTATTCCTATTGCAAAAAGAGAAGCAGTGTACGAGGAAGAAGGGTCCGCATTTTTCCGCCACTGAATTACTTCTTCCAGATGCGCGAGGAAATTTCCCGCATTCGTTTCACCCCAGCAGGTATCTGCGCCCGTATGGCACACGGGTCCGTGCGGGACAACTTTAATCAGCAAAGTATCATTGTCGCAATCAAGCGAAATGTTTTTCACGTCGAGAAAATTCCCGCTCTCCCCGCCTTTCGTCCACAACCTGTTCTTCGAGCGGCTGAAGAACGTGACACGGTTTTCCTTTTTTGTTTTTTCAAATGCCTCCGCATTCATGTAGCCGAGCATGAGCACAACATTCGTCCGCGCATCCTGGATGATCGCGGGAATGAGTCCGCCGCTTTTGGAGAAATCAGGCTTCAGTTCTTTTTCCATGGTGAATTCAGTTCAGCTCACGGACCGGGATGTTCCGCTCCGCAAGAAATTTTTTCAGCGTGGCTATCTGTATTTCATTGAAATGAAAAATGCTCGCTGCCAGCGCGGCATCCGCCCGGCCTTCCGTGAAAACATCCGCGAAATGCTGCATCGTGCCCGCACCGCCGGAAGCGATCACTGGAATGTGCACCGTTCCTGCAACAGCCCTCGTGATCTCATTGGCAAAACCTTTTTTCGTTCCGTCGCTGTTCATCGACGTGAGCAGGATTTCCCCGGCCCCGCTTTCTTCCGCTTCCTTCGCCCAGTCAAGTGCTTTAACCTGCGTGGCTGTTTTTCCCCCATTGAGGTAAACGAACCACCCGCCATTCTCCTTCTTTACATCGATCGCCACGACAATGCACTGGCTTCCGAATTTCTTCGCCAGCCGGTCGATGAGTCCGCGATCATTGAACGCTGATGTGTTCACTGAAATTTTATCTGCGCCGTGGTCCAGCAATATCCCTACGTCTTCCACCGAAGAAATTCCTCCGCCCACCGTGAACGGGATATTGATCTGCGCCGCGACTCGCTTCACGAGCTCCGCCATCGTTTTCCGTTTTTCATTCGTGGCGGTGATGTCGAGAAAAACCAGCTCGTCCGCGCCTTCTTCGGCATAACGCGCCGCCAGCTCCACCGCATCGCCGGCATCGCGCAATCCTTCGAAGTTCACACCTTTCACGGTGCGGCCCTCTTTCACGTCAAGACAGGGAATGATACGTTTCGTGAGCATTTAAGGAAATTATAAATGATGAATCGCGGGTTGTGAATCGGGCATTATTGTTCATTAATGGCGGAAAGTTCCGCCAGGGGAATTTTTCCTTCATAGATCGCTTTTCCCACGATCACGCCGTCGCAGCCGAGACGGTCGAGCGCACGGATGTCTTCCAAAGATGAAACGCCGCCGCTCGCAACGAGTCGAAGTCCCGGGCACTGAAAAAGGAGATGCCGGTAAAATGTCAGCGAAGGACCTGTCATCAGGCCGTCGCGGGAAATGTCCGTACAGAACACGTGGGCGATCCGTTTGCGCATCTGCTCATGAATGAAATCCACCGCATCGATCTCCGTCTGCTCGAGCCATCCCTGCACGGCAATTTTTCCGTCACGCACGTCCGCACCGAGAAAAAATTTTTCCGGCCCGAACGCGTGCACCCATTCTGTAAAAAGTTCCGGCGCTTTCACCGCCACGCTCCCGACGGATGCATAAACCGCGCCCGCGTCGAGAACGGCTTTCAGTTCGCCCGTCGTTTTTATGCCGCCGCCGAAATCGATCTGCAGCGAAGTGGCGGACGCGATCTCCTCCAGCACGGAAATGTTCTTCACTTTTCCCGCTTTCGCTCCGTCGAGGTCGACGATGTGCAGGCGCTTCAGTCCTGCCTCTTC
>DASTSF010000447.1:0-4437 GCA_035760825.1 Bacteroidia bacterium | reverse complement strand
CTTTGTGAACTTTGTGAAAAAACTTCGTGGCCTTTGTGTTGAAATGGAAATAATCAGCAAGCCGCCACAGGATTTCGCTGAATAATTTTGATGGCTGAATTCTCAGTTATTCAACCGGCGTTTTTCTTTGTGAACGTCGTGAAAAAGACTTCGTGACCTTTGTGTTGAAATGGAAATACTTAACAAGCCGCCACAGAACTCCGCTAAATAACAACGCTGAATTCTCAGTTATTCATCCGTCGTTTTTCTTTGTGAACTTTGTGAAAAAACTTCGTGGCCTTTGTGTTGAAATGGAAATAGCCTGGATTCCGCTAAATAACAATGCTGAATTCTCAATGATTCAGTCCAGCTTGAGCGAGTGCCCCATCTTGTCGCGCTTCGTTTCGAGGTAAAGCTTGTTGTGCTTGTTCGAACGGATCTCCAGCGGAACATTATCCACGATCTCGAGCCCGTAGCCCATGAGGCCGGCACGCTTGCGCGGGTTGTTCGTCATCAGGCGGATCTTCGTGACGCCGAGATCGCGCAGGATCTGCGCACCGACGCCGTAATCGCGTTCATCCATTCCGAAACCGAGCTCGAGATTGGCTTCCACCGTGTCGCGGCCCTGTTCCTGCAGGCGATACGCTTTGAGCTTGTTCAATAATCCGATGCCGCGTCCTTCCTGGTTCATGTAAACGATAATGCCTTTGCCTTCTTTCTGGATCAGCTCCATCGCCTTGTGCAGCTGCGGTCCGCAGTCACAACGGCACGAACCGAAAATATCGCCGGTCATGCAGGAGCTGTGCACGCGCACAAGAACAGGTTCGTCTTTTTTCCATTCGCCTTTGAAAATGGCGAGGTGCGGCTGGGCAGTGGGGATGTGCGAGTACGCGACCATTTTGAAATCGCCCCACTCGGTGGGAAGCTGCACATCTACTTCACGCCGGATATTTGATTCCGTGCGGAGACGGTATTCGATCAGGTCTTTGATGGAAATAATTTTCAGCCCGTATTTTTTCGCGATCTGGAGCAGTTCGGGAAGACGCGCCATCGTTCCGTCCTCGTTCATGATCTCCACCAGCGTTCCCACCGGTTCGAACCCTGCAAGTCGCGCGAGGTCGATCGTCGCTTCGGTATGTCCTGCCCGGCGAAGCACGCCTTCGTTCTTTGCGCGCAGCGGAAAAATATGCCCCGGCTTGCCGAACTCTTCCGGTCTTATTTTCGGATCGATCAGCGCCTGTATGGTCTTTGCCCGGTCGTGCGCGGAAATTCCGGTTGTGCAGCCATGCCCTTTCAGGTCGATGGAAACAGTGAACGGGGTTTCATGGAGCGAGGAATTTTCACGCACCATGAGCTCGAGTCCGAGCTGGTCGGCGCGTTCGTCGGTGAGCGGGGCGCAGATGAGTCCGCGGCCATGCGTAGCCATGAAATTGATGATCTCGGGCGTGACGTTTCCTGCAGCGGTGATAAAATCGCCTTCGTTCTCACGGTCCTCATCATCCACCACGATTACGACTTTCCCCGCTTTGATATCGGCGATCGCTTCTTCAATTGAATTCAGCACAGATTTCATGCAAAAAAGGTTTCTGCAAAGGTACGGTATAGTTTTCAGCAGGAAATGTAGTTACAGTTCCTGTAAAAGAAAGGGCGGTGGCCCGCTCACGGAATGAACCGGGCCCTTGGGTCAAAAAAACGGGTCGGGAGACACAAAAGCTGGCGGTGAAAATTTAGCCGGGAAAGCTGCATGAAAAAGCCCGGCCATTACCGGGCCGGGCTTTCCTGTAAAAATCAGTTTTGCTTTTAGCGGATCACGGAAATTTTCTCCGTATGCAGCTGCCCGTCGGCAGTGACGCGTACGAAATAGATTCCATCCGGCTGATCATTGAGCGAGATCTGTTTCGCATAGCCGCTGCGGACGCCGCTTTCATCCGAAGTGTACACCACACGTCCCTGCACATCGGTGATCTCGATCGTGAGCTGGTTGACATCTGCATTTACGTCAAGCGTAAACACGCCGTTGTTCGGGTTCGGGTAAAGGCTGACGCCGTTTGCTGCTTTCTGTTCCGCCACACCTGTGCAGGCGTTCACCGTGATGGAAACGGAAGCCGTTCCCGTACAGCCGTTCCCGTCAGTGAAGGAATAGACGGGAGAATAGTTGCCGGCACCGATCGAAGGATCGAATGAAGAACCTGTTACGCTCGGGCCCGACCATGTTCCGCCCACCGGCGATCCGGTCAGCGCTACGTCTGCGTCATCCACGCATGCTGAAGTGGAAGAAGCGGTTCCCGTAACCGTCGGCGGCGTATTGATCGTTACGTTGACCGTATCGCTGCCCATGCATCCGTTCGCATCAGTCACGTCCACAAAGTAGGTTCCGCTGCTTGCCGCCGAAAGTGTCTGCCCGGTGCTGTTGTCGTTCCATACGTAGGACGATCCGTTGTTCATCGCGTCGAGCGTTACTGTGCCGCCGCATTGCTGCACGTCGGCACCGAGATCGACAACCGGGTTGGGGTTGATCGTAACCATGATCGTATCGGAAGAAGAGCAGCCGTACATCGTGGTTACCGTCACCATGTAAGTTCCGGTAGAACTGACGGTATCAGTCTGCGTTGTCGGACCATTGTTCCATACGAACATTTCACCCGCGTTTTGTGCGTCGAGGACGATGCTGCCGCTGCATTGCGCGGTATCGGAGCCCAGCATGACAACGGGCGTCGGGCGTACATTGACCATGAATGAATTCGACGTATCTGCTGCACACACGCCGCTTGTGGCAATGGCATAGAATACATACGAGCCGGTATCCTGGTTGGACGGCGGACCCGGATCAAACGGGTTGCCTGTTCCGAATGAAATGAAAGGACCTTGTCCGTTGAACTGGAACATCCATTCGATCGAACCGGTTGCCCCGGCGCTCATTAACAGCGGATCGCTTCCTGCGCAAAGGTCGGGACCAATGCTGGAAGAAGCAGTCCCGCCAACCGAAACGCTGTCGACAATGGTTACCGCTGCAGCAGAAGTATCATCCGCGCAGACACCGCTGTTGGCAACTGCCACGAAAGAATAAGTTCCGGCTGTATACGGTGAAGTGGTAAATGTTGCTCCGCTTCCCAGTGAATTGTAATTCATTCCGTCATATTCATACCACGTCACAGTTCCTGCAGAACCTGCCGAAGCGAGACCGATCGTGCTTCCGGAGCAGATCGCAGAATCAGCGGATACTGTTCCTGCAGAAGGCATCATGTCAACGCCGATGGAAAGCGAGGTAGCCGGGCTTGTTCCGCAGGCATCGCTTGCAGTGACGTCGATCGTGCCGGGGTTCGTGTCAACCGTGAGGCTGATCGAATTCGTTCCCTGTCCGCTGACGATGGTCCATCCGGAAGGAACCGTCCATGTATAGGATGTTGCACCCGGTACTGTGGCTGCGGTATAAGTGACTGTAGAGCCTTCGCAAACGGTAAGAGGACCGCTGATGCTTGCCGGACCGGCGCCGGGTCCGGTGGTGTAAGTGATAATGACCATCCCGTTGCCGGAATTCGCGCCACCCGTGTTGTTCTGGTTTGTGCCGGCATTGAAGCTTCCGCCACCGCCGCCTACACCTGCCGTGCTGTTGCCGCCTGAGCCGCCGCCGGAATATCCGCCGCCGCCGCCGCCTACAACATAAGACGAGCCGCTTCCGCCGCCGCCGAACCCGCCGTTGGCAGGAGCGTTGGCCGTTCCACCGGAACCACCGTTAACGAATGCCATGCCACCCGTGGATGTCGTCCACCCGTCAGCGCCATTCGTGAGAAGTCCGCCGCCGGCACCCGACTGGAAACCTGAAGCGCCGATGCTTCCACCGTTTCCGGCTGTTCCGCCAATACCGCCGCCGCCTGCACCGGTTCCCCCGGTTGTGCCGACCTGGCCGTTCTTGTCAGGAGAGTCGGCGCCCTGTGAGCTTCCGCCTCCGCCGCCCGCCACGATCAGCGGGTTGTTCGAAATATCCGTTACGAATGTTCCGCCGCCGCCGCCGTTCCCGGATCCCGCTGAAGGTTGCTGCCCGACCAGGATTTTGAGCTGATCGCCCGGCGTTACCGAAAAGGTGCCGATCATGGTGGCACCCAGCCCGGACGTAGTGGTTGAAGAAGTATTTTGCCCACCCTGCGCTCCGCGGGCTTCGATCGTTATCGAAGTCACACAGGACGGAACGGTGAACATGTCTATCGTTCCCGTGTAATTGTACGTTACTGTTGTAACCTGTGCGTTAACACATGCGGCCATAGCAAGGCCGCTGAATGCAAGTAGAAGTTTTTTCATGAATGAAAGGTTAGTGATTGCCTGGAACCCTAAAAGTAAAGAATTCATTTCAGGGGACAAGCATTTACCCCATAAATGAAGCGGTCAGTCACCGAGCTTCCTCAGCGCAGCCAGCGCGTCATGTGTGGAAAAGGCTTTTCGTTTTTTTCAGTCGCCTTTTTG
>DASTSF010000446.1:0-5033 GCA_035760825.1 Bacteroidia bacterium | reverse complement strand
GGCGAAAGCCTTCAACGACCGCCTCGATTTCGACGGCGTCATTCTTACGAAGCTCGACGGTGATACACGCGGCGGTGCTGCGCTTTCCATCCGTTCTGTCGTGAACAAGCCGATCAAGTTCGTGGGCATGGGCGAAAAGATGGATGCGCTCGACGTGTTCTATCCCGAACGTATGGCCGACCGTATCCTCGGTATGGGCGACGTCGTCACGCTGGTGGAACGTGCGCAGGAGCAGTTCGACGAGAAGGAAGCGAAACGCCTGCAGGAGCGCATTGCCAAAAACAAATTCAGCTTCAACGATTTTCTCGGCCAGCTGCAGCAGATCAAAAAGATGGGCAACGTGAAGGACCTGATGGGCATGCTGCCCGGCGTGGGAAAAGCCATCAAGGATATCGACATCGACGACAACGCGTTCCGGCACATCGAGGCGATCATTTATTCCATGACGCCCGATGAGCGCGAGCATCCCGAGATCATCAACGGCAACCGCAAGAACCGCATTGCAAAAGGAAGCGGAAGAACCGTGCAGGAAGTGAACCGCCTGATGAAGCAGTTCGAAGACACGCGGAAAATGATGCGCGTGATGCAGGACAAAGGCCAGATGCAGAAGATGATGCGGAATATGCCGAGAATGCGCAGGTAACGCGTCGCGAATTATAAATCCTGAATCCCGGGTGCTGAATTGCTTCTTTGAAGCGGGTTGTCATTCATCATTTATCATTCATCATTTCAATGAACCTGATCGACGGAAAGAAAATCGCGGAGACCATCCAGTCTGAAATTGCAGAAGAAGTAAAAAAAATGGCGGCAGCCGGGAAGCGTGCGCCGCACCTCGCGGCGGTTCTCGTGGGCAGCGACGGCGGAAGCCTCACGTACGTCAATGCAAAAGTGAAAGCGTGCGAACGCATCGGTTTCGGGTCCACGCTCATTCACCTCGCCGCTGAAACGACGGAAGCGGAATTGCTTGCGACCGTACAAAGGCTCAATGAAGATCCGGCGATCGACGGGTTTATCGTGCAGCTCCCGTTGCCGAAGCATATTCACGAGCAGAAAATTATCGAAGCCGTGGAGCCGCGGAAAGATGTGGACGGGTTTCATCCGGTGAACGTCGGAAGGATGGCGCTCGGGTTGCCCTGCTATCTTCCCGCCACGCCATACGGGATCCTACAGCTGCTCGAACGCTGCGGGATAGAAACGGCGGGAAAAAAAGCGGTGATCGTGGGGCGAAGCCATATTGTCGGATCGCCGATGAGCATTTTGCTGGCGCGAAATTCGTATCCCGGGAACTGTACGGTTACACTGTGTCACAGCCGCACGCCGGATATCGCGGCGTTCACGCGCGAAGCGGATATTGTCGTTGTCGCGATCGGGAAGCCGCACTGGCTGAAAGCGGATATGATCAAAGAGGGCGCGGTGGTGATCGATGTCGGAACAACGCGCGTGGATGCGCCCGGAACGAAGCTTGGCTGGCGCCTGCACGGTGACGTGAAGTTCGACGAGGTTTCACCGAAATGCAGCTGGATAACGCCCGTTCCCGGGGGCGTGGGACCGATGACGATCACGGGATTGCTGCAGAACACGCTGCTTGCGGCGAAGAAAGACATCTGGAGCTGATCATTGCAAAAAAGGAACGGGTCCGCATGGAAGAAGCAAAAATTCACGAAGAGCTCGAAAAACATTTCCCGCAGTTCGAGGAGCCGCTGAAAAAACTCATCGCGGAAAACGGTTCCCTGAAAACGTACGAAGAGGGCGATATCGTAATGGAAAAAGGGAATTACATCCGTTCCACGATGCTCGTTACCGAAGGGAACATCGGTCTTTACCGCGACGGTGATGACGGCAATGAATTTCTCGTGTACGACATCGGGCCGGGAGAAGCCTGCGCGCTTTCGCTCATCTGTGCGCTGAAGCAGGAGAGGAGCGAGCTCAAAGCGAGGGCAACGGAAAGAACATCCGTCATTCTTGTTCCGCTGAAGCTGATGGACGAGCTCATGCTGCAGTACCGTTCCTGGTATTATTTCGTCCTCGAGACCTACCGCAACCGTTTCGAGAAACTGCTGGAAGTCATCGACCAGGTTATTTTCAAGGGAATGGACGAACGTCTCGTGTTTTACCTGAAGCAGAAAACGGAAAAGAGCGGGACGACGAAGCTGCACATCACGCACCAGGAAATAGCGAATGACCTTAATTCGTCGCGGGAAGTGATCTCCCGCCTGATGAAAAAAATGGAGATGAAAGGAATGGTGAAGAGCGGCCGTAATTCGGTGGAGGTCGTGCGCCTCGATGCGTGAAGCGCGGAAGAATACGAACCTTTATAAAATCAACAATCCCGGCTGTGCCGGGATCGTTGTCTTTACATGGCGGCTACGCCCCAGTTGACCGCCACGAAGAACCCTAAACCCTAACCAATGTTACTTGGTCGTATTGAAATCCGTTGTACAACGAATTGTGATCCAAATATAGGATGCGTATTTGCTGTCGAAACAATAATTCGTTAAGCGGGTAGATGCTGTCGCCGAAAAAGGCAAAAAAATGGCTGGGAAAGTTTGCGGGAAAATAACCGGGCTCAAAAAATCTGTAAGCCTGCTCCGCGATAAATGCCTGCGGATTTTCCGGCAGGCGCAGGTCCTGCGTTCGGCAAATCAGGTCATTTCCGGTTAAATCTGACCTTTATAATCCGGATCAAAATCCACCATCCATTCAATACCATATTTGTCTCTGAACATACCAAAGTATGAACCCCAGGGGCTGTCGGAAATAGGCATTTCAATTTGTCCGCCTGCGGAAAGTCCGTTAAACAACCTGTCGGCTTCTTCCCTGCTTTCCGCGCTGATTGAAATTTTACTCCTGTTTTCATTTTCGTTTGTTCGCCCCATGCTTTCGGGGACATCATTGCCCATCAAAACGTTTTTGCCGATTGGCAAAGCAATGTGCATTATTTTATTGGCTTCATGTGCCGGCACGGGAAATTCAGCGCCTGACAGGTCTTTGAAACGCATGATTTTTGCAAACTCGCCGCCAAATACTGATCTGTAAAAGTTGAATGCTTCTTCTGCATTTCCGTTGAAGTTAATGTGCGGATTGATGAGTGCCATAATTTTTATTTTTTTGATGATTTGATTACGGGTATGCCTGCGCTGTTCGTTATTTCTGTTTGCCTTTGGTTTCGGTTGCGCTGCAATGACGCGTGGCCCGTTCATAGCGCAATATTTTTTTAGAAATGTAGCGATTTCTGCAATCTATCAAAGGTCGAAATAAATCTTCTGCAAGCTGCGAATGCCCGGGTGCGTGTCAATGCCGGTGGTCTTGCTGCCGGAACGCTCAGCAGCTCACGCGTACAGCGCCGGCCGGGAACTCCGGCGGCAAACGGGACTGAACGTTAAGACCTGCGGATTTTGCGGGGCCGGCTGAAATCGCGGAAGTAGTACTTTTACCGTCATGCTCAGCTGGCTGGATACGATCGATCATCAGTTTTTTCTTGCTGTTCATCTCTGGCGCAATTCTTTTTTCGATCTGCAGATGCCGCTGGTGAGCAACCGCTGGCTGTGGATCCCGCTTTATGCGCTGCTCGTATTCCTCGTATGGAAAAGATTCCGCATGAAATCCATTTACATCGTCATCGCCGTTGCGCTGCTTGTTTTGTTCAGCGACCAGACAGCGAACCTGCTGAAGAATTCCACGAAACGGCCGCGGCCTTCGTACGATGAAGCGCTGGCGGGACAGGTCATCACACCGCTGGGACGCGGCGGCAACTACGGGTTTGTTTCGGGTCACGCAGCGAATTCGATGGCCGTTGCGCTTTTCCTGTGGCTGCTTTCGGGTGCGCAGAAAGATTTCCCGGCTTCGCGGCGGCGAAAATGGTGGCTGCTCCTTTTCCCGTGGGTGATCCTCGTCTGCTGGAGCCGGGTATACGTCGGTGTGCATTTCCCGTTCGATGTGCTGGGCGGCTGCGCGGTCGGTGCGCTGTGGGCGCTCGTGTTCTGGTTCCTGCTCAGGCGCATCATTTTCCGTTAAGCATTTCCTGCAGCCACGTTCTTCGCGCCGCATTCTCCACACTCATCCCTTATAGTATATTTGCCCATGTTTCAATCAGCTTTGCTTGTTTTCCTCGGTGGCGGTATCGGAAGCCTGGCGCGGCTCGGCATGACCGTCGCGGTAAAGCAATTTCCCGAAACGCATTTGCCCGTGGCGACCTTCCTGTCGAATTCCCTCAGCTGCATCATAATGGGAATTGCGCTCGGGCTCTTTTCGGAAAAGCTCCAGGATAATAATCTCCGCATGTTCCTGCTTGTCGGCGTGTGCGGCGGATTTTCCACGTTCTCCACCTTCAGCATGGAAACGCTCGACCTGTTCCGCCGGGGATATGTGATGACCGGCGTCGCCAACATGGCGTTCAGCATCGGTCTCTGCATTACGTTGCTCGCTGTTCTTACCAAAAAACAATCATGAAAAAATTCTTCTTTGCCGTTTTCATTCTCGGCATCGGCGCATGGCTCATCGCACAGAATGGTGTGAAGCCGAAATCACCCGACGCTGTTGTCCCGGAACAACCGAAGCTCGTGGTCGGCATCGTGATCGACCAGATGCGTTTCGATTATGTGTACAGGTTCTGGAATAAATTCGGGAACGACGGGTTCAAACGGCTGATGTCGCAGGGATTCAACTGCCGCAACATGAATTTCAATTACGTTCCCACGTATACCGGCCCGGGTCACACGTCGATCTACACAGGAACTTTTCCCGCCATCCACGGGATTATTTCCAATGAATGGTACGACCGTGAAAGCGGGAAAGACGTTTACTGCGTGCAGGACGACAACGTGAATCCCGTCGGAACGACATCCGATGAAGGAAAACGCTCGCCGGTCCGGAACCTGTCCACCACCGTGGGCGACCAGCTGCGTTTGTCCGATAACATGAAATCGAAAGTGGTGGGCGTGGCGCTGAAAGACCGTGCCGCGATTCTTCCCGCCGGGCATACCGCGAATGAAGCGTTCTGGTACGACGGATCGAGCGGGAATTTTATTTCCAGC
>DASTSF010000445.1:0-2123 GCA_035760825.1 Bacteroidia bacterium | reverse complement strand
AATTCGTTGATCGTATCCGTGGCGAGAAAGACCACCGGCCAGGGAAGAATGCCCACGACGGCGGGGAACGTCCCGATGTTCCAGTTCCCGAGATGGAGATGCACGAGAAAAACTTTCGAGCTGATCAGCTCGGCGGTTATGGCGCTCGAGATGAAGATCGCGGAAAGAATGAGAAGAAGATTATTCTGGCGGGTGAGTTTCATCGTTGAGAATGATCAGAGTGTGTCGAGGAATAATTTTATTTCATTTGCGATTTTTTCCAGCTGCTCACGCGTCGTGCAGTACGGGGGCAGAATATACACCACATTTCCCAGCGGGCGGAGAATGACGCCGCGGGGCGGAAAGTACACGTGCACTTTTTCTGCGAGCGGGTTCAGGTATTCGGTCGCTTCTCCGGTTTTTATTTCCAGCGCGAGTATTGTGCCGGTGCATCTTGCTTCACGCACTTTCTCATGCGACGCGAAAACCTGCTGTTGTTCCTGCATGAAAGAAACCATGCGCCGGATATTTCCCAGCGGTTCCTCCTGCTCCAGCAGGTCGAGGCTTGCATTGGCGGCAGCGCAGATCGTGGGATTCGCGGTGTAGGAATGCCCGTGAAAAAAAGTTTTGGTTTTGTCGGCGGAAAGGAACGCATTGTAAATTTCTCCCGTGCAAAGCGTGGCGCCCAGCGGGAAATACCCGCCCGTAATTCCTTTGGAAAGGCAGACGATGTCCGGCTGCTGCGTACAGTATTCCGTCGCCAGGAATTTCCCGGTCCGGAAAAACCCGGTCATCACTTCATCGGCGATCGTGAGCACATTATGTTTCCTGCAAACGGCGAGAAGTGCATCGAGCGCAGGAGCGTCGTACATCACCATCCCTCCCGCTCCCTGCACGAGCGGCTCGAAAATAAACGCCGCCACTTCTCCGCCGGAAACGATCGCTTCCAGTTTTTCAAGCGAAGCTTTTTCCATTCCTTTCACCGGCACCGGGATATGCACAACGTCGAACAGGAAATTTTCGAACGCGCGGTTGAAGACATTTCTCGCACCCGCCGACATCCCGCCGAACGTATCGCCGTGGTAGCCGTTCTCCAGCGCAACCACTTTCGTTTTCTTTTCGCCTTTGTTGTGAAAAAACTGGAACGTCATTTTCAGCGCTACTTCCACGGACGTCGATCCGTCGTCGCTGAAAAAAACGCGGTGCATGTGCGGAACTTTTTCCAGCAGTCTTTCCGCCAGCCGCACCGCAGGCTCATGCGTGAACCCGGAAAAGATGGCGTGCTCGAGGCGGTTCAGCTGCTCTGAAATTTTCTTTGTGATGTAAGCGTTGCAGTGCCCGTGAATATTCACCCACCAGGAAGAGATCGCGTCGATGTAGGAATTTCCCTGCTCGTCGAACAGCAGCGCACCTTCACCACGCACCAGCGTCACCGGCGGTTCCATGTCCAGCTGCGGCGTGAACGGGTGCCACACGTAACGGGTATCTCTCTGTGAAACGGAAACCGTCTTCATTCAGACGGTAAAGATTGGAAAAATTGAAGGAAGAAAAACGGCCCGCGTCTTCACAGGTTTTCCCTGAACTGCTCCGCGTATTTTTTCACCACTTCCTGGTTGATCACTGATTCTTTCTGGATGCGCCCGAGACATTTCAGTCCGCTGTAGGAAAGAATGATGTCTTCGGAAAGCTTATGCGGGGCGCCGTTGAAAACAAGTCCCTTCACGGGAATTTCACGGAACCGCAATGCATCGACGGAAAGAAGGGAATGATTGATGCTGCCGAGATAATTCTGTATGACAAGCACCACGTCCGCATTCAGCTTTTTGATAAGGTCGACGATGAATTCGGTGTTGTTCAGCGGGACCATCAGTCCGCCCGCTCCTTCGATGACGATGGAGTTCTGCGTCTCCGGCAAATTGATCTGGTCGAGCCCGATGTGCATTCCTTCCAGCTCTGCGGCAGCATGCGGCGACATGTACTGCTTCAGCACGAAATTCTCGGGATGAATAACTGACTTCGTGTTGGAAATGTATTTCCGGATCTTATCGGAGTCGGTGGAAAAATAGCTTCCGGTCTGAACAGGTTTCCAGTAATCGGCTTTGAGCGCCTCCACGAGGATAGCCGAGACAACCGTCTTTCCGACA
>DASTSF010000444.1:0-3735 GCA_035760825.1 Bacteroidia bacterium | reverse complement strand
GCGAAGATCATGGAGAAGAAAGAAGCCCGCGACACATTCAACAGGATCGGCCAGGGCATATACAACGAAGTGCTCGTGCTGAACCCGCATTCGAAACAGGAAGCGATTGATGCGGTGAAAGCAAAGGCGGAACGCATCCAGCGTGAGAGCATTTCTTCCGACCTGATCTTCTCGTCCCGGAGGGCGCTCAACCTGCTGAAACTCCTCGAATCCGAAAGAAAAGGCCTGGATTGAACGGACTGTCGCTTTGTAATGTATTGTCTTATAGTAGATTGTAGATAAACAGATATTTTTTATCGACGAACTTGACTTCTTGTGTGGTAAAGACTACTTTTGCGGCCTCATTCAGGTAAACCCATACACACAAGGATCATGAAAAAAGTACTCGCTGCATTTACAGTCATCGCGCTGATCGCATTTTCTTCCTGCCGGAAAGACGAACTTCCTGCTCCCGCACCTGCAGCTTCGGTCGATATTAATGTCGAATACCGGATCACTTCCGAATCGGGACATGTAACCGGTTCTTACCTCGCCCCGGAAAACGGGGTAATGGTGGAGAAACAATTCGCGATCGACAGGACGAATTTTTCCTTTCCTTTCCAATGGAAAAGCGGTCAGAAGCTGATGATCAAAGCCTCGAACGCATTGTCTTCCGGCAAGGAGGTGAAAGTCGATATCTACGTCAACAGCCAGCTTTTCAGATCAGGTTCTGCAAATGCGCCCGGAACGGTTGCGGTTGCTGAAGGCAGCTATTGATTTACTGTTTCTAAAATGAGGGAGGCCGTTTCACACGAATGGCCTCTTTTCATTTCATGAATTTCCATTTCGCAGAACGGGAATGTAAAATGCGGGATCGTTTTTTAGCGCAGTGTAATTAACTTCGCATCTCTTATGAAAACCATTCTCATCATTGGCGCCGGCCGCTCTTCTTCCTCGCTCATTCAATACCTTCTCGATCACGCGGAAAGCGGGAGCTGGAAAGTAAGAGTGGGTGATGTCGATGAAAAAAATGCGCGGGCGCGCGTGAACGGGCACAGGCACGGGGAAGGTTTTCGTTTTGATATAAAGGATGCGGCGCAGCGGGCGAAAGAAATTTCCGGTGCGGATATCGTCATCAGCATGCTCCCGGCTTTTATGCACGGGGAAGTGGCGAAGGATTGTGTGAAGAACAGTAAACATCTTGTAACCGCTTCCTACGTTTCGGCCGAAATGCGTGCGCTCGATGCGGAGGCGAAGCAGAAGAACATCATCCTGCTGAACGAATGCGGTCTCGATCCCGGCATCGATCACATGTCGGCGATGAAGATCATTCACCACGTGAAAGCGGCCGGCGGACAAATGACCGCTTTTCATTCGTATTGCGGCGGACTTGTCGCGCCCGAGTCGAACGACAATCCCTGGGGCTATAAATTTTCCTGGAACCCGCGCAACGTCATTCTTGCCGGGCAGGGAACTGCGCAATACATTGAAGACGGGAAGTACAAATATCTTCCGTACAACAGGCTGTTCAGCCAGGCGAAAACCATCCACGTAGACGGCTGGGGCGATTTCGATGCGTATGCCAACCGCGATTCGCTTGCGTACCGTGAAGTGTACGGACTGGAAAACATTCCCACGATGCTGCGCGGCACTTTGCGCATGCCGGGTTTCTGCAGGGCGTGGAATGCATTCGTGCAGCTCGGCTGGACGGACGATTCCTGGAAGATCGGCGGCGCGGACAAACATTCGTACGCCACGCTGCTCGATGCGTTCCTTCCCGCGGGAAGCGGAACGCTGAAAAAAAGAATGGCGGAGTTTCTGAATAGTACGGAAGAGGATGAGGTCATTAAAAAGCTCGAGTGGGCGGGCCTCTTTTCAGATGAAAAAATAAAGCTGAAGGATGCTTCGCCTGCGGAGATACTGCAGGATCTTCTCGAACGGAAATGGGTGCTGAAAAAAGGCGACAAGGACCTCGTCGTCATGCAGCATATTTTCGAATTTTCGCAGAAAGGAAAAAAGAAGAAGATCGTTTCATCGCTCGTCGTAAAAGGCGAAGATGAAATTCACACGGCGATGGCCAGAACCGTCGGGCTTCCTGCGGCGATCGCAACCAGGCTTATCCTCGGGGGAAAGATCACGCAGCGGGGAGTGTGCGTGCCGGTTTCGGAAGCGATATACGAACCGGTGCTGGAAGAGCTGGCAAAGACGGGGATCGTTTTCACGGAAAAAGAAGAATAAAAAAATCCGGCCTCAGCGCCGGATTTTATTTTGGAGCAACGACCGAATCAGCTTTGCCGGCCGAATCACCGGACGGGGGAGAAGCTCCCCCGGTCCGTGCGGCACTCGTTCTTTTTTTCGCCCGCGGCGCGCTTCCTTCATCGATGGCGATGTTGGGTGCGCCCGGGTTTACGGAACCTCCGCTCGTTTTCTGATCGGCGTTCGTGTTGTTGTCGTTTTTCGGTTTGGAGCCGCTGTTCTGGTCGTTCCCGTTATTCGTTTTCGATGCGCTCGCCTTGGGTGATTTCGTTTTGGTCGAGCCGCCTTCGTCGATGGTAATGTTACCAGCGCCGGAACCGCTATTCCCTGCGTTTGTTTTTTGCGCCGACTGGTTCTGGTTTTTTCCTTTGTCTTTCGATTTCGTGGTGTCCGTCTGTGCATGCACATGACCGGCAATTGCCACGCCCGCAAAAATCAAAAATATAGTGACGAGTTTTTTCATGGTATGAGATTTTAAAAGTGACTTTGCAAAGATAATGCCAGTCCGGTCAGCCCGGCAATAACGCTCATCGCATTTTGATGTCATTTCTGAAGTTCCAGCGCTTCCTGGATCGTGATCTGTTCACCTTTATAGAAAGCGATGATGAACGCATCCGAAAACCCTTTCGCCTTCATGTCGTCCCGGGTAGCGGAAATGCTCTTGAAGTCGCTCGTGTTCCCGGCGGTGTAGCGTGTGAGCCCGGCGTTCGTGACAGCTTTGTCGATGCCCTGGATGGAATTGATCTTCTGCATGAAGTCGGCCGGCGGATCGTTTTTGAAAACACCGAGCTGGACCTTGTAAGTCACCTGGTTCTTGTCGACAGCGTTCTGGCTGCCTTCATCCGTGCTGTCTTTCGGCGGAGATTTCACATACGTTGCGCCAGCTTTGTCGAGCGGGATGCGGTTGCCTTTCTGGTAAGCTGTAATGAAGGCGTCGCCATATCCCTGCACCATCAGCTGCGTTTTGGCATTGGCCGCTTCTTCGAACGTTTTGTACGATCCGCTCATGTAATGATAGAGCCCGTCGCTTGTTTTCGCCACGGTGAGGTTCGGCACATCCCGGAAAATCCGCGGGTTGATGGGGTGACTGTAGGCGCCAAGCTGGATGCGGAAAACAATGGCCGTGTCACTGGGGTCCATCGGCGGATTATCGTTGTTCCCTGTATTCCCCGTGTGTCCAGTATTTCCTGTATTTCCTGTGTTGCCAGTATTGCCCGTGTGTCCTGTATTTCCAGTGTTACCCGTATTTCCCGTATTTCCCGTATTTCCTGTATTCCCAGTATTTCCTGTGTTGCCTGTATTTCCTGTGTTGCCAGTGTTTCCTGTGTTGCCAGTGTTTCCTGTGTTGCCAGTGTTTCCGGTGTTTCCGGTGTTTCCGGTGTTTCCAGTGTTTCCGGTATTGCCCGTGTGTCCTGTATTTCCAGTGTTGCCGGTGTTTCCTGTATTTCCTGTATTTCCTGTATTATTATCATTTCCCTGGTAATTATTCACGAACACATC
>DASTSF010000443.1:0-8359 GCA_035760825.1 Bacteroidia bacterium | reverse complement strand
ATACCGGCTTCGGTCCGGCCCCGGGCGGCGACCCGAAAAGCGACAGCCGCGAGGCGTATTACGTGATCTGGCCTTCCTCGAAGATCGACGTGATCGCAACGCCTGAACAGGAAAAAACAGGAACCGTTTCCGAGCACAACGTCGACCGCGTGCAGCTCGCCGGCGACAAGGCGATGATCACGCCGCTGCTCAACAAAAAAGTGAAGATCACGGGAACGCTTTCACATGCTTCCACGCCTCACCAGTTCACAAAGGTGATCCTGAACGTGAAAACGATCGAAGCGGAAAACTAAGCGCGGTTACTTTTCACCGTCTTTTTTCATCCCACGGATTTGCCGGAGCCGCTTCTTTTTCGCGGAGCAGCTTTTCCTTCTTTTCATTTTCCACTTTCTTCAGCGTGGTGGTGCTCAGGATCGTCCCGGTAAGAAGGATAGCGTAGGAAGCCATCCAGGTGTACGCACCGCCGGCAATTTCAACCATGTGCGACATTCCGCCTTCGTTCTCCATCACTTCATGCACGGCGAACGCGCCCATCGAGAACAAGAGCGCGACTGCAGAAAGCCAGAACGCCGTCATGTGCACGTTTTTCTTCCGCGAAATGACGAACATGAAAAACGCCGTCCAGAACGGAATGTTGGAAAACCAGGCGATGAACGCGAGCAGGTTTCCTGTCAGGATGATCGACCATCCCATCGCCGCGCAGGTGATGCCGTATGTTCCGTCGGAATACGCATGGCTCATGAGCGCGAGCAGGTAGAACACAAGCGAAAGCGGGAAACAGATTCCCTTGATCAACGCCAGGGGAGATCGCTTCGCCGGGGAAAATGGCTGGAAAGGGTTGATGTCCATTTTTTAAAAATAGAAGAAATACCTTCCGGTCCTTGTACTGCACCCGTATTTTGATTAACGTTGATAAAACGATCTTCATGCGCCTCTTCCTCGCTTTTTCATTGGTAATTTCTGCTCTTTCCTCCTATTCGCAAACGTTCAGCGGTCCGGAAAGCGTGGAGTACGACGCACAGCAGCAGCGCTGGCTTGTGGGAAACCACAGTGCACAAACGGTTTCGGCATTCTATCCCGCAAGCGGCACCGTTGTTCCCTTCGCTTCAGGCATGACGTACGGGCCGCACGGGCTCGAGATCCTCGGCAGCACGCTGTATTGCTGCGACGGAAGCTTTATCCGCGGTTATGATCTCGCCACGGGGGCCAATGTTTTCAACCTCGATCTCGGCGCCACTTTCCTCAACGGTCTCACCTCCGACGGAAGCGATTTTCTTTTTGCCACCGATTTTTCCGCGAAAAAGATCTACCGCATCTGTCCCGCGAACAATTCGTTCAACCTCATGGCCACGACGGTCAAAACCCCGAACGGAATTCTCTATGACGGCGCCGGCAACCGCTGCGTGTTTGTCACCTGGGGAAGCAACGCACCCGTGCAGGCCATGAGCCTCGCCGATTCCACGATCTCCACGCTGACAACAACGACGCTCAGCAACTGTGACGGCATTACGCGTGATCATTCCGGCAACTGGTACGTTTCCGCATGGGGAACCAATTCGCTGAATATGTTTGACCCGGCGTTTTCAACGGCTCCCGCTGCTGTCATGACAAGCCTCAATGGTCCTGCCGATCTCGGCATCAACACGGCCGGAGATTCCATCGCGATACCGAATTCAAACGCAACCTCCGTTGTTTTCTACGTGCTGAATTCATCAGGGATCGTCGCTCCTTCTTCGGAAAACCAGCTGATCATTTATGCGGATCTCCGCGACCAGGCGATCTCTGTTTCTTCGGCAGCGCCGGTGCGCGCCACGGCATTTCTTTATTCTTCCGGCGGAACGCTCGTCGCCGCACAGCGGCTGGACAACGGGAAAACGTCTTTTTCCGGGATGACACCGGGCCTGTACCTCGTTGCCGTTACGGATGAAAACGGAAAGCTCATCGACCGGAGAAAAATCATTTACGGCCGCAAACCTGTGGAATAGTTCCACCTGCCAAACGCCACTGCAAAAAACACCGCGGGTTCCTTAGCTTGCTTTCCTGATCGTTTTGCCCCGGATAAAATGGCTGAGCGTTTATCCTTCTCTCTGATTTTTCTTTCCCTCGTTTTTTTTCCGGGAACCGCAGAAGCACACCACGCACCTCATTTTTCCCGGGGTACGGATTTTGCCCCGCAGCACGCACCTGCTTTTTTCTCTTCTGATGCTTCGCTGCCGTTCTTCATCTCGGCCGGCGCTGACCTGCTTAATTTTTACGATTTCGGAAAAACCGATGACGGCGAACTGCTGTGGACCGGAGGCTATCTTCCGCCCGGTATCAACCTCGAGGTGCGTAAAAATATTTACGAAAGCGGTAACGACAAATCCTATTCCGTTGCGCTTTCCCCTGTGGCGGGTCTCTGCTTCATCAATCCCGGGAGCGATCTTATCGCCGTGGCGAATGTCCCTTTCTTCCTGCAATACAATTCCCGGCTCGGCTCGACGAAACGTTCGGCTGAGAACAAGGGCATTTCGTTTTCATTCGGTCCCGCCGTGAATTTCATGGAAAACCTGAGCGAATACCCGTTCGGACGGAAATTTATTTCGCTGGATGCACAGTTCCTTCATCGCGTCACCAGGGAAGACGGAGGTGTGCGCTTCTGGTATGCAAGAACCGGCATGGAGCCCGGCATGGAAAATCTTTCCGCGAAGCAGTTTCACATCAACCTCGGGTTCGGGCGGTTTTTCGGGTAGAACACGCCTCAGAAATACATTGCGCCCGAACGGATTTTTCCCCGCAACCGGCGATCGCGCTCTTCGCTCTTGTTTCCGCCTATTGCCGGACGAATAATTCATTTCAGGGTGCATCTATTAAAAATGCCGGGAGAGATTTTCCCGGCATTGCCACACATCACAACACACCAACCATTAACCTTACTTTTTAAGCTTGTCCCTGAACACTTCCTGGAACTTCTCCACTTTCGGTTTGATCACGTACTGGCAGTACGGCTCGTTCCCGTTCTGGTCGTAATAATCCTGGTGGTAATCTTCCGCTTTATAGAACACGGTGAACGGGCTGATCTCGGTCACCACGGGTTTTCCCCACGTGTTCTTGTCGTTCATCTGCTGCTTGTAATATTCCGCTTTTTTGCGCTGCGTTTCGTTGTGGTAAAAGATAACGGAACGGTACTGCGTGCCGACATCATTTCCCTGGCGGTTGAGCTGCGTGGGGTCGTGGCACTGCCAGAAAGCGGAGAGCAGTTCATCGTAGCTGATCTTCGTCGTGTCGTACACGATCTGGCACACTTCCGCGTGACCGGTAGTGCCGGTGCACACTTCGCGGTAAGAAGGATTCTTCACGGTTCCGCCACTGAAACCGGAAACGACGGAAACGACGCCGTCGAGCAATTCGAACTGCGCCTCGACGCACCAGAAACATCCGGCGCCGAACGTGGCTGTGTCATACACGGGAGTGGTCATAGCATTTTTGGGTGTAGTGTTGTTTGACTTCGCGGTTTTTACCGAATCGGCCTGGCCGCAGGCTGAAAATGTTCCGCCGAGGAGAACACCGAGTAGAAAAAGTCTGGTCTGTTTCATGCCTCTAGTTACGGGAAACGGTTGCGGGCGGATTTTGCGTCAACACTTTTTAACAGTTACGCAGAACGAAGTTACGGAATCAAGGAAACGGGTGCCGTTTGCCGTTACGCCCTGCGTTGAGTTTCTTTGTATAAATACTCTCCGTTGACGATCCTGCATTTCATCATCGGGTGGCTCGTGGTAATGGCCGGCTACCTGCTTTACTGGAAATTCCGCGAGGACCGGAAAGCCGGCAGGAGCTTTTTCAATTTCGGCGACTTCAACGTCCTGGTCGCCTCCGTCACTTTCTTCATCGCCGTTTACGTGGCGATGTACGCATTCCGGCCGGAACCTTCATTCGAAGATCCCGACCGGCAGATCGCATTCGGCGAACGTACCGGCCAGGCGTACCTCGTTTCATCAGCCATCGCGGAAAAAATAAAACACGATCCGTTCAACACCGATCTCCATTTCCGCATGCTCGATGAATATTTTTCTGCCGGCAACCCGCCGGATGAAAAAGCCTGGGAGCGCGAAGGCATACGGATCTTCTCGTATTACCAGGGCATCGTCGATACGGACACTTCGGCGCGCATGAACGACATCGCGAACCTCATGCTCGCGGAATGGTATGTCGAGCGGCAGGACCGCGACGCGGGAAGCGCAGCGTTCCACCTGCGGCGCGTGGAGAACAAATCGCAGAAATACTTCAATTTCATTTCCGGGAAAGTGGTAATGTACACCGCAGGTGCAGAATCGGCGATCCCCTATTTCCTCGACGAGATAAAAAGCAACGGCTACGTCCCGGGGGCGCAGCAGATGCTCGCTGTCTGCTATGACGCTGTCGGTTCGGAAAAAGAGCTGCGCGCGCTCGTGTATGATCCCACCGGGCATGCCCGTGTTCCGCACGAAATAAAAACACGCATCTATTTTCTCGATCACAAGTACCTGCGCTTTTACGAGGAGAAATTTTCAGCGATGTTCTCCGGCATCCCGTTCTGGGGATTTCTCGGCGATATCCTCATCCTGCTCGCGTGGTTCTTTTTCCTCCGGCGCCTGAGCTTTGCTTCCGTCATGAAATGGCCGCAGCTTCTTTTCGTGGTCTGCGTCGGCGTTGTCCTGACGATCTTTTCGTGGCTGCTGTACGGGTTTTATCACTACCGCCTGCATTTCGAGCCCAACGGGAAACCGGGAAACGACCTGCTCTACTGCTTTTTCGGGATCGGCTTCATCGAAGAGCTCATCAAGCTCATCCCGTTCCTGCTTATTCTCCGCTTCACACGCATTATTCAGAAACCCATCGACTATATTCTCGTTGCAGCCGCGGCAGGACTCGGCTTCGCTTTTTTCGAGAACCTGCTTTACATCTCGCAGTACGGGCTGGAAGTGATCCTTTCGCGCGCGCTCACCGCGTCCGTTTCGCACATGGCCTCGAGCGCGGTCGTCGCTTATGGTTTTATTCTTGCGCGTTACCGTTATGAAAAAGGCTGGTGGAACATCCCGTTGTTCTTTCTCTTCGCCGTTCTCGCGCATGGCTTCTATGATTTCTGGCTGCTCAGCGGCACGATGCGTTCCTTCGCCGTGATCACGCTGTTCTTCTACCTGTCGGAAATTCTTGTTTTCGTTTCGTTCATCAACAACGCGCTCAACCAGTCGGTGGAAGAAAAAAGCGCCGCATTCAACACCTCGCGTCTCGCCGCGCTCATTGCCGGATCACTCATTCTTGTTTTCACGATCGAATACATCGGCTCCTGCCTCACGTACGGCACAACGGAAGGAAACCGCACGCTTATGAATACGTTTGTCTCGGGCGGCTACCTTGTTTTTTTTCTTTCCATCCGCCTGTCGAACATTCTCGTCATTCCCGGAAAGTGGATGAAGATCGAGTTCTTCACAGGACTTTTTCCTTCGGAAATCCTCGGCATGCGCCGCCGCGATGAAGGTTTCCTGCAACGCCGCGAGCTCGTGCTTTTCCCTACTGAAAATTCGGGGCCGGCGGACGAGGTCCTTCCCCTGCACGGAACGATGGTGCGCGAATTGAAAAGCGGGCGCGAAACACTCTACGAATTCCGTGCATTCAGCACGGATGTTTTTTTCGCTGTAAAGCTGAAAAATGAGACCACGGACGACGGGAAATTCCGCTATGCAGAACTTTTTACAAAAGAAGAAACCGCACCCGGTGAAGAAAAGCCGCGGCTGGCTTATCTCGGCGAGGTGATGATCGAGCGGTGAATTTTCACAGGCGCACAAACCACATGTACTGCCACGGGCGGGATGGTTTTTCCGTCGTGCGAAACCCGTAACTTGTTTTTCCAACAGAAACGGCAATGAAAAAAAGAGCGTTCCCGCTTTCAAAAGTATACGGCCTGCTCGAGCCCGGGCCTGTCGTCCTGCTCACCACCTCGCACCACGGGAAGGACAATGTGATGACGATGTCGTGGCACACGATGCTCGATTTCGAACCACCGCTCATCGGCTGCGTGGTCAGCAACCGCGATCACACGTTCAGCCTGCTGAAAGCTTCGAAGGAATGCGTGATCGCCATTCCCGCCGCGAAGCTGGTGAAAAAGGTCGTGCAGATCGGCAACACATCCGGCCGCGACACGGACAAGTTCGCGCTCACAGGTCTGACGAAAATGAAGGCTTCCGTTGTGCACGCGCCGCTCATCG
Organism: Bacteroidia bacterium; assembly: GCA_035760825.1. Lineage (GTDB taxonomy): Bacteria > Bacteroidota > Bacteroidia > Palsa-965 > Palsa-965. The sequence continues at coordinate 2,135 of DASTSF010000443.1, read as the reverse complement.
CGGAATGTTATGCAAACATAGAATGCAAAGTCGCCGACACATCGATGGTGAACAGATACTGTTTTTTCGTGCTCGAGGCCGTGAAAGCGTGGACCGATCCGTCGGAAAAAGATCCGCGCACGCTGCATCACCTGGGCAACGGGGAATTCAGGATAGCGGGGAAAAAGATCCGGCTGCCGTCGAAAATGAAATAGAAGAAATTTTCCGTCGACGGCAACAAAGTTGTTTTTTAATTCTGCGCGAACGAATGGGCAAAGACGAGAAACGTGCAGATAATTCCCAGCACCAGCGAGACGGAAGCAAACAGGATCAGCTGCCCGGAAAATTTCATCTTGAAATAAACCCTGTCTTTTTCCTTTGTGGCGTTCCTGCCGCTTTTTTCTTTCCTCAGTGCCGAGATGAATTCCGCCATGGAATCCGTCGCGAAATAACGATGCGCCAGCGAAAACGCAGCGCACAGACCGAGAAAAGCGCTGGCGAAAACAAGCTGGTGGTGCGCGTAGCTGCCGGACTTCTGCAGCGAACCGCCGCCGTATTTTACCAGGACGCCGATCGCTGAAAATCCCAGCAGGGAAATGCGCAGCAGCTCCGATGAAAATTTAGTATAGCGATCCATCAGCGCAAGATCGGCGCTGTAGGTTTTATCGTCAAGGGTGTAGTTTTCCAGCGGACCTGCGGGATTGTTTTCAGTTTCGTTCATGGGAGCGCGACCGGGTTATAACGTTTACTGAAAAGATAGAAAGAATAGTTGTGCCGACCGGTTTGCAAAGCAGGAAGAAAAAATCACACCGCATACAAAACGCTGCGGCCGGTCCACACCAGTTCTTCCGGTGAAAAATCCGGACCGCCCCACTGGCATTAACTTCAGAAAACTAAACTTGGTTTACCCGTTCAACCGATTTGCGGACGAGACCGGCATCAGGCCTTCTTCACGAATTCCGATTTCAACCCCATTGCGCCAAAGCCATCGATCTTGCAGCTGATGTTGTGATCGCCATCCACCAGGCGGATATTCTTCACCTTGGTTCCCGCCTTCACCGCTTTTGAGGCGCCTTTCACGGGGAGATCTTTTATGACCACAACCGTGTCCCCGTCGTGCAGCTCATTCCCGTTCGCATCAACAATTTTAGTAGTTGCCGTTTCTTCCGCTTCAACTTTTGCACCAGGATCCCATTCATGCAAACAGTCTGTGCAGACCATTACAGTCCCATTGAAATATGTGTATTCGTAATTGCATCGCGGGCATTTCGGAGAGTCGGACATTGCTGTAGAAGTTTATTTTACCCGGCAAAGATACAGCGGCCAATGCGTTCGACGTGATTTGCAGACCAGCATTGGGTTTAGCGTACGATCTGCACCAGCCGGTGGCACTTCTTTTTCCTTACGTCTGCATGGCACACCTGTTTGCTTTGCGCATGCGGCTCCGGCAGGAACATTCAAGGGGTCGAAGGTAATGTGCCCCGGAAAGATTGCATTTCATGTCGTGAATGTTTTGTGAAATGCAATCTTGTTTCAGTCTATGTAGTAAGTAAAATAACAGCTGGCCAGGTTTTTCAACAAAGAAACGGGGAAGTGAAAAACGTGCAGTTGGTGCAATCGTTGCCTTCGGGCGTTTCTGAAAAGGGTATTTAAATAAAAAGCGATATATAAATGGTAGTTTTATATATCATTCGTTAAATAATGAATAGAGAAATGTTCACTTCTTTAAAACAATTTCGCATCACCCGCCCGGCGCTGTTGATGAAGTGCGCGTTTATTCTGATAGTCCTTTTTTGTTCCCTCCGGATTTATGCTCAATCCGATTGGCCGTGGGCGAGGACTGCTGTAACGAATGGCAATGGTAGCACGATGAGTCTCTCTGTGAGTACGGATAGCTCCGGGTGCACATTTATCACCGGGTGGTTTTCTTCTCCAACCATAACATTCGGATCTGTTACTTTGACTCATACCAGTAATGGATTATACGATTTTTTCATTGTCAAATATGACCCAAATGGAAATGTGCTTTGGGCCAGGAAAATCGGCGGTATCAATTATGAGGTTGGATATTCTGTTTGCACCGACAAAGATGGGAATGCACTGGTGACAGGATATTACTCGGATACAACACTTACAGTCGGTTCATTTACCCTTGT
>DASTSF010000442.1:0-3225 GCA_035760825.1 Bacteroidia bacterium | reverse complement strand
TAGCCTTACAGAAGAAGAAGGGAAAAGCCAGGCCGGTGCAGGCGCTTGTGCTTGCGTGCAGCATCACCTGCGCGGTCTTCGTTGTCCTCCTGTTGCAGTCGGGAACGAAAGTGAACCATGAGGAATACGTGTATTTTTCCTGGACCAATTTCTCGGCGATCGCGTTGTGCTGGGTGATGATGTCGTTTTTTTCCATCCGGGGAGCGGAATAAGTAACGTGTATCCTGCGCATGATTCTGCGTTACAATAAAAAATGCCGTATGATTTTTTTCCGCCGCTTCATTTCTGTTTTCGCATTTTGCGTGCCCGCTTTTCTTGATTGCGCGGCGCAGGATGGCGCAGTAAAATATCCGCCGGGACTGATGCATGATCTTCATGTGCAGGAGGTATCCGAAGTGCAGTACACGTTTTCGCCGGCCGGTGGTCAATTACCTCCGTGGACAAAAAACACGATTGATTTCGATACCTCCGGACGGATCGTGAAAGTGCAGCGTTTTGATCCGATGAAAAGTACGGCTATCTCTTCTGAAATTTATCACTACGGCCCGGGCGGAAAGATCTCGCGTGTTGACTTTTACAGCTATGGCATGCCGGAGAATTCCTGCTTCGAGAATTATATTTACGATACAACAGGCCGGCTTGTTCTCCGGAGAGATTCGTCTATGCAGTCGGGAAAAATTACCGGCTTTGCCGTATTCACTTACGATTCTTCGGGGCTTGTCCAGACAAAAGATTATTACTTAAAAAAGAAGAAGCTGCAGGACAGGTTCATTTACACCAGCGACAGCGCGGGACGTCTCGTGAAGGATGTAAGCTATTATTACCTGGAAAGCGACAAGCCCATTGATATGCATGTCTATTTTTATGAAGACGGGCGATTGACCGGGGAGGATGTTTACCTCCACGACATGAAGGTCAGCTGCAACCGCGTCGGGTATGTTTATGATGGGAACGGGAAACTGACCTCGTACAATTTTTTTGACGGAAAAGGGAAGCTGCTCTCCCGAACCGATATCGTCTACACATATTACCGCTGAGCAAGCGGGTTCATGAAAAGTACGGGAAAAATTTTTCGCGCGGCTACTGCCGGGTAGCTGTGTTTTCCGTGGTAATGGAAATGCGAAGGGTAAAATGCCCGAAATCGAAATTCAATACCTGGAATTCAAAATTTCCTGTCAGAGCCCGAATTTCTCCGTCGCCATTTCTTCAATGGCTTTCCCGATGGCGAGACAGGCTGTTGCCGCCGGTGAAGGTGCGTTCAGCACGTGGATCGCGTTGCCGTGGAACTCGATGCTGAAATCGTCGATCATTTTTCCTTCGGGTGAAAGCGCCATCGCACGTACGCCGCTGCGCGAGGAAACGATGTCGTCCGCTTCCAGCGAAGGAATGAGTGTGCGCAGGCGTTTCAGGAAAAAACGTTTCGAGAACGCGCCGCGGTATTCGTCCCAGCCGAACTTCATGTTCTTCGCGAAGAATTTCCACGTGCCGCCGAATCCCAGCGCCTGTGCGGTGTCGCGCAGGCTGAACGAAGTTTTTCCGTAGCCCTCGCGCTTGAAAACGAACACGGCGTTCGGTCCGCATTCCACGCCGCCGTGCACCATGCGTGTGAAATGCACGCCGAGGAAAGGATATTTCGGGTTCGGAACAGGATAGATCAGGTTGCGCACTTTCTTCATCCCTTTTTCCGTCAGGTCGTAATAATCGCCGCGGAAACCCACGATCGCCGCTTCCGGTTTCGCGCCTTCTTTTTTCGCAATGCGGTCGCTCTGCAGTCCCGCGCACGTCACGAGCCAGCGCGCGGAAAACGTTCCGCGGTTGGTGATGATGTCGGTCGATTCGTTTTTGTGAACGAAATCTTTTGCTTCTGTGGAAGTAAATACTTTGCTGCCCGGGAATTTCTGCTCCAGCAGCTCCGCCAGCTTTTTCGTCACGCCGGGGAAATCGATGATGCCCGTGCAGCCCACCCATATTCCGGCAATGCCTTCGGCGTACGGTTCGATCTCCTTTATTTTTTTGGCGTCAATCAGCTCGATGTCTTCCACGCCGTTCGCCACGCCGTTGTTGTACACTTTGTTCATGTGCGCGAGCTCGCTTTCGTGCGTGGCCACGATTATTTTCCCGCAGATATCGTGCGCAATTTTATGCTCTTTCGCAAACGCCACGATCTCTCTTCGTCCTTCCACGCAGTTCTTCGCTTTGTACGAACCCGGCTTGTAATAAATTCCCGAATGAATGACGCCGGAATTGTGTCCTGTCTGGTGAGGGGAAACGTGGTCTTCTTTTTCGAGTACAGCTACTTTGAGATGCGGATGGCGGAGATTGATCTTGTATGCGGCAGCAAGTCCTACACAACCGCCGCCGACCACGATCACATCGAATGTTTTCTTTTCAGTATCCACAATAGGAATTTGGCGCAAAGATAAGGGCCGTGCGCCTATTGCCAATCATCCCGCCGAAGAGACGTGCCGATTCTTCCAAGGTCAGGCGGGAGCCGGGACCAACAGGCAGTTTTTCACTCTTACCTGCAGGGCGTGCGCCCGCGGAGGACGCCCTGCGTGTTCCTCCCCGGGCGCCGTGCTGTCCGCTGTATCTTTTGCTGCGCAAAAGGATGCCGCTCCCATCACTCACGCAAAAAAGAAAAAGAAGTTTTGTTTTCATCTTGACGGGTGTGTTTAACGTGCGGTGTCTGCAAGTTTGGGTTTGTGAAAAGCAGTGGATGATCCACGAATGAATTCGCAGGGTGAAAATATTTTTTTTGATGTTCTTCTGCTGTACGACGAGCCGCCGCGTGCTCACATGGCCGCCCGATGTGCTGCTGCCGTTTCCTGCGCCGTGGCAACCCGATTGTGAGCGCGTATGCGGCTCTCCCGGTGCGCCGGTGCTCGTTGAAGTTCCGCCCGCATTCACCGGGTCGGTAGGCGTACCCGGCGGACATAAGCGCAAAAAGACCGGGGCCCGCCAAAGCGGGAAAGAGTAGCATTTTTCGTTCCATCAGTATGGTTTTCCTCCTGATGCGCAATCCCGGCAGGAGGTTGTCCGTGAAAAATGAAATGAGGTGAACCGCGGGATTTCGCGGATGTACATTCCAAATCCGAAATCTGAAACCTGAAATCCGGAACCGAAAAGTACCTTTGCCGCATGCAACTGCAAAACGATCTTATCCTGAAAGCGGCGCGGGGGGAAAAAACAGAACGCACGCCTGTATGGCTCATGCGCCAGGCCGGG
>DASTSF010000441.1:0-5699 GCA_035760825.1 Bacteroidia bacterium | reverse complement strand
GAACGAAGAGGTGAACATCAACAAAGGCCACGTGATCTACAGCGACAGCGAATGGGCGCTGACGTCGATCTCGCAGCTGCAGTTCTGGTCCGGCAACACCTTCAATGTCGCGAACCATTACAACGGGAAAATAAAAACCATTCTCTCGGTCGACATTTCCGGCTGGCATTCGCCGGGACTGAACGGGAAGATCGCCGATGAATGTTCGCTCGAAGAGATCAGGGACGAAGTGTGGGCGCAGCTGAAGAAAAGCCTGAACGTGGGAGGGAAAACCGTTCTCCGCGACGAGCAGATCGAATTCTGGTTCATCGACCGCGACATCTGCGAAACAGGGACAGTGCCGAAAACGAAGAACAAGGAACCGCTGCTTGTCAATCATACCAACAGCTGGACGCTGCGTCCGTCGGCGCACACGTTCATCCCGAATTTATTCCTCGCTTCCGATTACGTGAAAACGTTCACCGATCTCGCCACGATGGAAGGTGCGAACGAAGCGGCGCGCCGCGCAGTCAATTCCATCATCGACGTTTCGGGCGCGAAAGCGGATCTCTGCAAACTATGGAACCTGCACGAGCCCGATTTCCTCGCACCTTTCCGCCTCCACGACGAGAAGCGTTACCACAAAGGCCTTCCGTGGAAAAATGAATTCAGCGGCATCGAAACAATGATGTCGGAGATCAAAGCGAAAATGCACAAAGTGTAACGACACCGTCCGCCCATGACGATCTTCGAATATGTTAAGGAGCCCCATCCCTGGATCGACCTGAGCCATTATACGCTCACGCAGGTGATCCTTTTCTTCACCGGCTCCATGCTGTGGCTCGTGTGCTACATCGACACGCTGATCGACATCAAAAAGAAAAAGACGATCAACATTCCCGTCGGCTGCGTGATCACGAATTACGGGTGGGAAATTTCCGCCTGCCTTTTTTTCGTCCCCGACATGGGCACGCTGCTTGTCGCTGCGTACTGGGCGTGGATGCTGTTCGACACGTTCATCTTCGCCTCGACGTTCAGGTACGGCCACAAGCAGATGATGGTGCCGTTCTTCAAACGGAACGCGCACATCTTCATTCTCCTCGGCATTGTCATTTCACTTTCCACGCAGGCGACCTACATGGTGAAAGGCTTCGACATCCCGATGGCGCCGATCTCCGGCGACATCATCAACCTCTACATGTCGGCGGCCTTCCTTTACCTGCTTTTCATTCCCGGTTACGAAGGCAATTCGATGGTGACGGCGTGGAGCAAATTTCTCGGCACCGGCATCATCAACTACATGTTCTATACGAAATACCCCGGCAATTATTTCCTCGTGGCCATCGGGATATCGATCGCGCTGCTCGACATCACCTACATTGTGCTGCTCCGAAAAAAGAACAACCAAACACTCGTCCTGACATGACATTTCCCGGGGTAAAAAAATTCACAGGTAATCTTCACACCTTTTTCATCCCGGAAAAATACCGGTCGGATGAAGAGACGTTCCGGAAATGCAAGGTCTTCATCAACACGACGCTGATCACGACGATCTTCGCCATTTTCTTCCTCGGCAACGCGGTCCTTTTCCACATGCCGATGGCGACGATCGCGATGATCTGCTGCAGCGTTCTTTTTTTCTCTTTCGCTTGGATGCTGCGCGCGGGCGTACCGTTCCGCGTATGCACGAACGCCTATATCGCGCTCGGCGTGATTGCGACGGCATGGGACACGTACTGGGCCGGCGGGCTCAACAGCATTCACACACCCTGGTTCGTTTTTCCCGCCATAGGCACGCTGCTCATCGGCACCATCCGCGAAAGCCGTTTCTGGCTGGTCGTCTCGCTCGCCATTCTCGGCGCGTTCGGTGTGGGCGCGCTGCGCGGGTACCCGTTTCCCAATGAACTCGGTCCTGATTACTACAGCTGGATGCAGCTGAGCGCCTACGCCGGGCTGATCGTGATCCTGTTCATCGTCGTGCTCGTGGTGGAAAATGCGTACCAGAAAAGCCTGCACCGCCGGGAAGCCGCGCTGGAATCGCTGCGCAAAAGCCAGGTGCAGCTCATTCACCAGGAGAAGATGGCATCGCTCGGGCAGCTCATCGCCGGCATCGCGCACGAGATCCAGAACCCGCTCAACTTCGTGAATAATTTTTCATTCGTGTCGAAAGACATGCTCGACGACCTGCGCGAAGCGAAAACGGAAGAAGAACGCAACGACCTCATCAGGCTGCTCAGCGAAAACCTGGACCGCATCGAACAGCACGGCAAACGCGCCGACGGCATCGTGAAGCGGATGCTCATGCACAGCCGCACACAGCCCGGAGAGCGGCAGGAAACCGACATCAACCGCCTCTGCGACGAAGCGATCGCGCTGGCTTTCCAGAATGCGCGCGTCAATAATCCTGATTTCAAAAGCGCGATCGAAAAGAATTACAGCGAACAGCCTGTCGTCGTGAACGCCGTTCCGCAGGAAATTTCACGCGTTATCCTGAACCTGCTCGACAATGCGTTCTATTCGGTGAACCGGAAACGCATGGAGAAAGCGGCAGCCGGTGAAGCGTACCAGCCTTCTGTTTCCGTTACGACCGCTGCAGGAAATAAATCCGTTTCGTTCGCCATCCGCGACAACGGCGACGGCGTAGCACCCGGTATCCTCGGCAATATTTTCCAGCCGTTCTTCACCACCAAACCGGCGAAAGAAGGAACCGGTCTCGGGCTGAGCATCTGCTACGACATCGTGAAAGCGCACGGGGGCGAGATCCGCGCCGAAAGCACGGAACACGAAGGAACGACGATGACGGTGACGCTGGTGATGTAAAAATCTGTTCAGCGTTCACCCGTCCATGCGCACGATGCGCGGGGTGAAAGACCCGACAACATCCACGAGATCTACCTGCGACGCCATCACGGTGTGAATGTCTTTGTATGCATGCGGCGCTTCATCCAATCCGCCGCCGAGCAGGGAAGTGTTCGCCGCATTCACGATCACGTCGACAGAAAGTTTCGTGATGTCGGCACGGATAATTTCGAAACGCTGCGATTGATCCATTCGTCGGATGGTGCGAAAAAATGTTGCCCGGGGTTACCCGTTCTCTTTATAAAACGCGCAGAACTTCTTCACGACGCATTCTTCGTGCTTCGGGTTGGAAGGACGGCAGGTCTCGCGGCCGAGGAAAGAAATGGCCATGCCGATCTCGCCCCAGTCTTTCTGCGGGATAACATCCATGATCTGCTGCTCGATCTTTTTCGGATCGGTTCCTTTCGCAATGCCGATGCGCGGCGCCACGCGCACCACGTGCAGGTCGACGATCACGCCTTCGGCTTTTACGCCTGCTCCGCGCATGATCACGTTCGCAGATTTTCTTCCGATGCCGGGCAGCGCGGTGAGTCCTTCCATTGTGAGCGGAATTTTCTTGTCGTCTTTCACCGTGCGTGAAAGCTGCATGAGCCATTTGATCTTGTTGCCGGAGTTGCGGATGCTGCGCACGAACGGAAACAGCGCCTGTTCATCGGCGCGTGCAAGCGATTTCATGTCCGGGAACGCTTCGAAGAAGGCCGGTGAAAGCTGGTTGATGTGTTTATCGGAATCCTGCGCGGAGAGCAGCACGACGACGAGCAGCTGGTAAATGTTTTTATAGTCGAGCGGGTGCGGTTTGCCTTTGTATTTTTTCAGCAGGGGCTTCATCGCGTCGGGCCAATTGACAGGCATGGGAATCGGTTTTTGATGGACCGGAAAATTACGACGGAATTGTGGAACTCTCGTCCGGGAAACGGCCGATTGTTTTACCCATCCTGAAAGCGATCCGGAGAGAACGACAAACGGAGAACCGTTTTTAACCACGGTGAACACAAAGAACTTTCACATAGCACACAAAGGAAAAGCGGAGACCATTCAACTCCCGGACGACACACAGCCTGCCCCGGACTGATCCCGGTTTTTTTTTTTTGCACCAGCACGGCAGCGGCATCAAAAAGCTGCGTGGAAACAGTGCGTGGCATGAAACCTACTTTTTGTCTTCTGCCGGATACAGCATCCTGAACGCATCAAGCACCGCCTGGTGCATCACCGTTGCGTGATCTTCCTGCGGCAGGTAATCGAAACAGACATCCAGGCTTTTGCTTTTCGAATTTTTGAGACGATCCGCGAGCTGGTTCGCATCCACTTCCATCACGTGCGGGGGATCGCCGGGCGTCAGTCCTTCTTTCCCGACGCCGATGTAAACATCCGTTTGCTGCGTAAAATTTTCCGTGAAAATATCCGATTCCTGTTTCAGCAGCGATCCATTGTCCCACCACAGGCTCGGGCTCACGATAATGTATTTATTGAACAGCGCAGGTTTTTTCAATAAGATCTCCGTGGCAAGCAGTCCGCCGAGCGATTCGCCGATGATCGTTTTCGATGCGGTTGTCCTGTATTTCTTTTCAATGAACGGCTGCAGCTCTTTTTCGAGGAATGCGATGAACTTGTCGGAATGTCCCGCTGTCGGGTATTTTTTCCTGTCTTCCTCGATGGTGGTGGGAAAGGTGAAATCCCTTTTCCGGTCGGTGTTGACAATGCCCACGACGATGGATTCGGGCACGCGCGCCACCCACGGGAAGCTGCTGAACTGCACGAGCCCGGCGATATGCAGAAAATCCTCGTCCATGCCTCCGTCGAGGAGATAAATGACAGGATATTTTGCTGTGTCGTTCTGCGCATAGCTTTGCGGCAGGTAAATGTTCAGCGTCCGTTTTTCTCCCAGCTCTGCGGACAGCAGCTCCTGTACCTCGCCGATCACGAGCGGTTTGCCGCCGTCCTGAGGAGCCGGTTTGTTTTTTTGCGCCAGTGCCGTCATTGAAAAAGCGGCGATGCAGAAAATGGCCAGGAGTGTTTTCATAACTAATGTGGTTGTGAAACAGCTCCGGCCGGAGGCGATCATGCGCGGCGCCGTTTTGTTTTCCTAAGGTATTAAAATCAGCAAGGCCTGCCGTGTTTTTATCATCGCGCCAGTCTCGCATGCAGTTCCGGGAACAGGGAAAAACGGTCACCAGGACACAGTCGCACGGAACTTCCGCCGTATATGGTTTTGCCGGGAAATACCACCGTTATTCCGGTAATTCATCGTCATTTTTAAAAAAAGTTTAAATTAGCCTGAATGAAATTACGCTGAAAAGAAGCCTTTTCCTTCAGTATGTCTGACGACTACGCGCTCACTGGTTTCCCGCAACAGTGAATGCGAACGAAGAAAGGACGGCGAAATTTCAAAATAAGACCCACGGTAAATGCAGTTCCGGGCTTTTGCTCAGCCGGTGCTGTGTTTGCAGTGGGTTTTTTAATGCACAGAATGGCCGCACGCTTATGAAGGGGTTGGTTCCCGCAACGATCGATAAAAAATGGACGGCGAGCTGGTGCGCACGCATTTTCCCGAATGCTTTTGCACGCGCTGCCCGTTATCCCGGCCTATTGTCCACCCGCCAATTAACCAGACGCACACCTTATGGAAACAAAATCAGATGAACTGGGTCTTGCATTGCAGCAGATGCAGACCAATCTCAGGCAAATCACCGAAGATCACCGGGAGCGTATCTGGCTGCAATCAGGCAAAAGCACGCTTGGTGAAAAGCTTCGCGGCGACAAGCCGCTGCAGGAGCTGGCAAAGGACATTATCGATTTCATTGTGTCGTATTCTGATTCGCAGATCGGAACGATGTACGTGCTCCGGGAAGATGTGCTCCGGC